>CALGFH010000070.1 GCA_937881255.1 uncultured Actinomycetes bacterium | reverse complement strand
CCGACTGGCGCGGCGACACCGACGAGCTGCTGGACGGCGAGGGCACCGAGCTGGGCAAGGTCCTGGCCGACCTGGCCGCCCGGGGCGTGGAGGTCCGGGGCCTGCTGTGGCGCTCCCACCCGGAGCTGGCCCACTTCCAGGAGGAGGAGAACCTGCACCTGGGCGAGGTGGTCAACCAGGCCGGCGGGGAGATCCTGCTCGACGAGCGGGTCCGGGGACCGGGCAGCCAGCACCAGAAGCTGGTCCTGATCCGCCACCCCGACCGCGAGGACGACGACGTCGCCTTCATGGGCGGGATCGACCTGTGCCACGGGCGCCGCGACGACGAGCGCCACCTGGGCGACCCCCAGGCGGTGGCGATGGACGAGCGCTACGGCGACCGCCCGCCCTGGCACGACGTCCAGCTGGAGATCCGCGGCCCGGCCGTGGGCGACCTGTCGGTCACCTTCCGGGAACGGTGGGAGGACCCGACCCCGCTCGACCACCGCAACCCCTGGCGGGCCCGCCTGACCAGGCGGGTCGGCCAGCCCCGGCACCCGAGCCCGCTGCCGCCGATGCTGCGCGACCCCGCCCCGGCCGGTCCCCACGCCGTCCAGGTGCTGCGCACCTACCCGGCCAAGCGGCCGCCGCTGCCGTTCGCGCCCTCCGGGGAGCGCAGCATCGCCCGGGCCTACCTCAAGGCCCTGTGGCGGGCCCGCCGGCTCATCTACCTCGAGGACCAGTACCTGTGGTCGGAGGACATCGCCCAGGCCCTGGCCGACGCCCTGCGCCGCTCGCCCGAGCTGCGGCTGCTGGCCGT
The DNA here is from genome assembly GCA_937881255.1 of uncultured Actinomycetes bacterium. Taxonomy (GTDB): domain Bacteria; phylum Actinomycetota; class CALGFH01; order CALGFH01; family CALGFH01; genus CALGFH01. Next base: position 21,341 of record CALGFH010000070.1, on the reverse strand, counting down.
CGTCCCCCGCTACCCCGACCAGGACGGGCGCTTGACCGGCCCGCCCAACCGCATCGGCCAGCAGGCGGCCCTGGACACGGTGCGGGAGGCGGGCGGCGACCGGGTGGCCGTCTTCGACCTCGAGAACGAGCACGGGACGCCCATCTACGTGCACGCCAAGGTGTGCGTGATCGACGACGTGTGGGCGGCGGTCGGCTCCGACAACCTGAACCGCCGCTCCTGGACCCACGACAGCGAGCTGTCCGCGGCGGTCCTGGACGAGACAAGAGACAGCCGGGCACCGGCCGACCCGGCCGGGCTCGGCGACGGCGCCCGGGTGTTCGCCCGGGAGCTGCGCCTCCGGCTGTGGCGCGAGCACCTTGGCCGCGGCCCGGGCGACGACGGCGACCTGCTCGACCCGGTCGAGGGCTTCGACGCCTGGCGCCGCACGGCCGCCGCCCTGTCCGACTGGCACGAGGGCGGCCGCCGCGGTCCCCGCCCCCCCGGCCACGCCCGCGAGCACGACCCGGGCCGGGTCCGGCCCTGGGCCGCCTGGTGGGCCGGCCCGGTCTACAAGCTCCTGGTCGACCCCGACGGCCGCCCCCGGCGCCTGCGCCGGGCCGGCCGGTTCTGAGGCCCGGTCAGGGGCCGGCGTCGGCCAGCAGGCGGGGCAGCTGGCGCATGTCCTGGAACACCTGCGTGGCCTCGCCCTCGAGGCGGTCGGGGGCGGTCAGGCCGGCGTAGCCGAAGGCGCGCATGCCGGCCGCCCTGGCCGCCAGCACGCCGTAGAGGGTGTCCTCGACCACCGCGCAGCGGGCCGGCTCGGCCCCCATCCGCTCGGCCGCGTGCAGGAACAGGTCGGGGGCCGGCTTGCCGTTGGCGACCTCGTGGCCGCTGAAGATCCGGCCCTCGAAGCGCTGGTAGAGCCCGGTGTGGCCGAGGGTGAAGCGGATCTTGTCGTGGCTGCCGCTCGAGGCCACGCAGGTCGGGAGGGTGATCTGGTCCAGCGCCTCGGTGATGCCGTCGACCGGGGCCAGGTCGGCCGCGAACGCCTCGCGGTAGCGGCGGTGGAACTGGTCCTTCCAGTCGGGAGGGAGCCGGTTGCCGAGCTGGGCCTCGATCGCCTCGTCCATGAACGCTTCCGTCCGGCCCATGAACCGCTCGACGATCTCGGCCTCGGTCAGCGGCCAGCCCAGCTCGGCCAGGTACTCGGCCTCGATCCGGACGGCGATGCGCTCGCTGTCCACCAGCACCCCGTCGCAGTCGAAGATGACCAGCTCGAACGGGCCGTCCACCACCGTCAGTCCCCGAGCCGCTCGGCCAGGAAGGCCAGGCCGGTCGGGTAGCGGTACTCGATCGCGGAGTGGGTGGCGTCGAACAGCTCGAAGGTGTGGTCGATCCCGAGGGCGTCCAGCTCGGCCGAGAACCCGGCCGCGCCCAGGTCGAGCCAGAACTGGTCGCGGCGGCCGGCGTCCAGGTAGATGCCGCGCAGGGAGCGGAGCTGGTCGGCGTGGCCGGCGGCCATGCGGACCGGGTCGAGGGCCAGCCAGCGCGCCCACACCTCGTCCCGGAGCCGGCCGGTGGCCGGGTCGAAGGGCAGCGTCACCGTGCCGTCCGGCTCGGCCGAGTAGCAGGCGGCCATGGCCCAGATGTTCAGCAGCGGGCCGTCGGTCTCCTTGGACATGGCCGGCCGGGAGGCGAAGTCGGCCAGGAACCGCTCGTAGGAGCCGTCGTAGTGGTCCCGCAGGGCCCGGGTCGCCGTGGCCATGTCGGGCAGGTAGCAGTACTCGAACAGGGCGTCGCCGGCGTGGCTGGCCAGGCCGCCGAACACGTCCGGGCGGAGCATCGGGGCGACCATGGCCCCGTAGCCGCCGCTCGACTTGCCGGCGATGCCGCGGTGCTCGCGGGCCGGCAGGGTCGGGTAGCGGTCGTCGACGAACGCCACCACCTCGTCGCACAGGTAGTCCAGGTAGCGGCCCGTCCCCGGGGAGTTGAGGAACTGGCTGCCCCCGACCGAGGTCCAGCAGTCCACCAGGACCACGATCGCCGGCGCCGTGGCTCCGGCGAACAGCTCGTCGATCAGCTCGGGGACGGTGGGTCGCAGGGCGGTGCGGTTCCACCACATGTCGACCTGGCCGGTGTAGCCCTGGATCACGTAGATGCTGGGGTAACGGCGGCCCGGGTCGTCGCCCACCCCGGGGGGCAGGTACACCCAGAGAGGCCGCTCGTGCGGGTCGCCGAGCGGGTTGCCCTCCAGCACCCGGCTCCGGACGGTCTGCTCCTCGAACCGCCCCCGGAACGCCGCCCGCCAGGGCCTCACAGGAGCGGGGCGGCGTCGCGGGCGAAGTAGGTGACGACCAGGTCGGCCCCGGCCCGCCGGATGCTGGTCAGCACCTCCAGCATGACCCGCTCGCCGTCGACCCAGCCGCGCTCGGCGGCCGCCTTGACCATCGCGTACTCGCCGGACACGTGGTAGGCGGCCGTTGGCAGCCCGAAGGCCTGCTTGACCCGCCAGAGCACGTCCAGGTAGGCGAGGGCCGGCTTGACCATCACCATGTCGGCCCCCTCGGCGACGTCGAGGGCGACCTCGCGCAGGGCCTCGTCGCCGTTGGCCGGGTCCATCTGGTAGCCGGTCCGGTCCCCGGAGCGGGGCGCGCCCTCGGCCGCCTCCCGGAACGGGCAGTACAGCCCGGAGGCGTACTTGGCCGCGTAGGCCAGGATCGGGGTGTCCCCGAACCCGGCCTCGTCCAGGGCGCCACGGATCGCGCCCACCTGCCCGTCCATCATCCCGCTGGGCGCGATCACCGACGCCCCGGCCTCGGCCTGGGCGACCGCGACCCGCCGGTAGAGCTCCAGGGTCGGGTCGTTGGCCACCACCGGCCCCTCGCCGACGGCACCAGGGTCCGCGGGGGCGAGCACCCCGCAGTGCCCGTGGTCGGTGTACTCGCACAGGCACAGGTCGGCGATCAGGGCCACGTCGTCACCCAGGTCGGCCCGCAGGGCCCGCAGCGCCCGCTGGATGATCCCCTCGGCCGCCCACGCCTGCGACCCCTCGGCGTCCTTGCCGGCCGGGATCCCGAACAGCAGCAGCGCCGGGACGCCGAGCCCGGCCAGCTCGGCCGCCTCCTTGCGCAGGCTCTCCAGCGTGTGCTGGGCATGCCCGGGCATCGAGGCGATCGGCGCCGCCTGGGAGATCCCCTCCTTCACGAACAGCGGCGCCACCAGGTCCCGCCGCGACAGCTCGTGCTCCCGGACCAGCTCCCGGAGCACCCGGCTCCGCCGCAGCCGCCGCGGCCTCCCCACCGGAAACGGCGCAGGTTGCATTCCATCTCCCTTGTCCGTCCTGAACGGACCTACCCTACTCCGCCCGGGAGGGGTCAGCCGGTGACGGCGTGCTCGATGGCGGCGACCAGGCCGGGGATGGTGTGCTCGGTCGCGGTGGTGGCGACCCGGATGCCGGCGGAGCGGGCGGCGTCGGCGGTGACCGGGCCGATGGCGGCGACCCGGACGGTCGGTGGGGGTGGGCCGCCGTAGCCGCGGAGGAAGCCTTCGACGGTGGAGGAGGCGGTGAAGGCGACCCAGTCGACCTCCCCGGTGTCGAGGCGGCGGCGGGCCGCCGGGTCGAGGGTGCCGACGGGGACGGTGTGGTAGGCGACCACCTCGGTGGTCCGCCAGGCCTTGGCGCGGAGGAGCACGGCCAGCTCGGGGTTGGCCAGGTCGGCCCGGGCCAGCAGCACGCTGCCCGGGCCGGGCGGGAAGGCGTGGCCGAGGGCGGCCGTGGTGGCGACCTCGGGGACCAGGTCGGGGGCGATGCCCCAGTCGCGCAGGGCGGCCTCGGTGGCCGGGCCGACGGCCGCGACCCGGGCCTTGGCGAGCGCGGCCGGGCCCTCGCCCAGCGCCTCGGCCCGGCCCCGCACCGCGGCCACGCCGTTGACGCTGGTCAGCACGACCCAGTCGTGGTGCCGCGCTGCCAGATCCTGGAGCGCCCGGTCGAGCTCGGCGGTCGAGGCGACCGGGTGGATCTCGATGGTCGGGACCTCGAGCGGCTCGGCGCCCCGGGCGCGCAGCAGGACCGAGAACTCGCTCGCCTGGTCGCGGGCCCGGGGGACGAGGACGGTCACGCCGGCCAGCGGCTGGCGGGCCGGGGTCAACGGCGGGAGCCCTCGACCAGGGCGCGGACCTCGGGGCCGCAGGCGTCGAGGAGGCGGTCGGCCAGGGTGCGGCCGAGGCCCTCGGGGTCGTCGGCGGGGCCGCGGAGGCGCTCGCGGACCAGGCCCTTGCCGTCGAGGGCGGAGAGGAAGCCCTGGATCTCGAGGGGCCCGGCGTCGGTCGGGCGCAGCAGGGCGCCGGCGGGGAGGGGGCACGACCCGCCGAGGCGCTGGAGGAACGCCCGCTCGGCCCGGAGGGCGACCCGGGAGGGGCGGTGGGTGAGGGCGCTGAGCAGGCCGAGGGCGCCGGTGTCGTCCTCGCGGGCCTCGACGGCCAGGGTGCCCTGGCCGGGGGCCGGGGTGAAGGTCTCCGGGTCGAGCGGGACGGCCGCGTCGCTGGTCAGGCCGAGCCGGCGCAGGCCGGCCGCGGCAAGGACGACCGCGTCCAGCTCGCCGGCGTGGACCCGCCGGACCCGGCTGTCGACGTTGCCGCGGATCGAGACCAGCTCGAGGTCGGGTCGGAGCCAGTTGAGCAGCGCGACCCGGCGCGGGCTGCCGGTGCCGACCCTGGCCCCGGGCGCCAGGTCGTCGAGGCCGGCCAGGGCACCGCGGCCGAGGAGCACGTCGCGGGGGTCGTCGCGGAGAGGGACGGCGGCCAGGACCAGACCGGGGACCTGGGCCGCGGGCAGGTCCTTGGCCGAGTGCGCGGCCAGGTCGGCCCGGCCGTCCAGCACCGCCTGCTGCACGGCCGCGGTGAAGATGCCCTTGCCGCCGAGGGCGGCCGCCGGCACGTCGCGGCGCCGGTCGCCCTCGGTGACCACGGTGACCAGCTCGACCCGCAGCTCCGGCCAGGCCGCCCGCAGGCCGTCGACCACCAGCCGGCTCTGGGCGAGGGCGAGGGCGCTCCCCCGCGTGGCCAGCCGCAGCGCCCGGCCCGGCCCCTCAGCGGCGGTCATCGTCGCCCGGGCCGGGGTCGAGACCGTAGAGCTCGCGCAGGGCGGCCACGTACAGGTCGCCGTCCGGCCGGGCGGCCAGGGTCTTGCCGCGGACCATCGGGTCGTGGAGCAGCTTGTTGACCAGGCCCCTGGTCACGGCCTCGACCGCGGCCCGCTGGCGCTCGTCGAGTCCGGCCAGCCTGGCCGACGCCTTGGCCAGCTCCTGCTGGCGGACCCGCTCGGCCCTGGTCCGCAGGGCCTGGATGGTCGGGACCAGCCTGGCCTCGCGCTGGCCGCCCAGGTAGGCGGTTGTCTCCTGGGCGATCAGGGCCCGGACCCGCTCGACCTCCCGGCGGGGGCCCTCGTCGGTCTCGAGCACCGCCCGGAGCGCGTCCAGGTCGGCCAGGACGACCCCGGGCAGCCGCCGGACCTCGGGCTCGACGTCGCGGGGCACGCCCAGGTCGAGCAGGACCAGCGGGCCCGCGGGCGACCCCGGGGCGGCCGGCCCTCGCCGGGCCAGGGCGGCGGCCACCGTGGTCGCGGTGACGGTCGGCGTGGACCCGGCGGTGGCCGCGATCAGCAGGTCGGCGGCGGCCAGCTCGTCGGCCACCATGTCGAGGGGCACGGCCCGGCCGCCCAGCTCGCGGGCCAGGGCGGCCCCGGCCGCCGGGGTGCGGTTGGCCACCACCAGCTCGGCGACCCCGGCCTCGCGGAGGGCCCGGCCGGCCAGCCGGGCCAGGCCGCCCGCCCCGACCAGCAGGGCCCGGCGCCCGGCCAGGCCGTCGAGCTGCCCGGCGGCCACCCGCAGCCCGACCGTGACCGTCGACGCCATCCCGGCGCCGATGCCGGTCTCGCTCCGGGCCCGCCGTCCGACCTTGATCGCCCTGGTGAACAGGGCCGAGAGCACCGGCCCGACCGACCGCTCGGCCTGGGCGGCCTGGAACGCCTCCCGGACCTGGCCGAGGATCTGGGCCTCGCCGACCACCATCGAGTCGACCCCGGCGGCGACCGCGAACAGGTGCCGGACGGCCCGCTCCTCGTAGTAGTCGTAGAGGTGGTCGGCGAGCTCCTCCAGGGCCAGCCCGCCCAGGTCGGCCAGGAACCGCCGGACGTCGCCGGCGGCGCCGTGGAAGCGGCTGATGGCCGCGTAGACCTCGACCCGGTTGCAGGTGGAGACGACCACCGCCTCGTGGACGTGCTCCAGGTCGAGCAGGCCGGCCAGGGCCTTGGGCCGGCGCTCGGCGTCGACGGCCAGGCGCTCCAGCAGCTCCAGCGGCGCGCTGCGGAAGTTCGCCCCGACGACGAAGACCGGCACCGGGCTCAGTCCCCGGCCGGTGGCCGGGGACCGGCGTCGGCTTCCCGGTTCCTCGCCGCGACCTGGCGGACGAGGTCGACGGCGGCCCGGCGCTGCTCGTGGAAGGAGAGGATCTGCAGCTCGGTGGAGAGGTCGACCTTGCGGAGCGAGACCCCGGCCGGCACCTGGAGGTGGGCCGGGGCGAAGTTCAGGATCGAGGTGACGCCGGCCGCGACCAGCCGGTCGCAGACCTCCTGGGCGGCGGGGGCCGGGGTGGCGATGATGCCGATCGCCACCTGCTCCTCCTTCACCACGCGGTCCAGGTCGTCGATGTGGTCGACGGTCAGCTCGCCCAGCTCCTCGCCCACCTTGCCGCCGTCGGCGTCCAGCAGGGCGGCGATGCGGAAGCCGCGCTCGGCGAAGCCCCGGTAGTTTGCCAGGGCGTGGCCGAGGTTGCCGACCCCGACGATCGCCACCGCCCAGTCCTGCTCCAGGCCGAGCTCGCGGCGGACCTGGTAGATGAGGTACTCGACGTCGTAGCCGACGCCCCTGGTCCCGTAGGAGCCGAGGTAGGACAGGTCCTTGCGGACCTTGGCCGAGTTCACCCCGGCCGCGTCGGCCAGCTGGTCGGAGGAGACGCGGTGGGTCCCCCGCTCCGACATGTCGACCAGGCAGCGGAGGTAGACGGGCAGGCGGGCGACGGTCGCCTCCGGAATACGGTCTCGCACGGACTCCCACCCCCGTTACTGATTCAACCCGAGTCTAGGCTCTCGTGATCGTGTTCTCAATCGGCGCCAACCCTGCCCAGTCGGGCCCGCAGCAGGTCAACCGGCACCTCGTACTCGAACAGGTCCTCGCCGTCGACGGCCACCACCGGGACGCGCACCCCGTAGCGGCGGGCCAGCTCCGGGTCGCGGTCGATGTCGACCAGCTCCAGCCCGAACCCGGCGGCGGCCTGCTCCTGGCGCAGGACCCGCTCGGCCTCCTCGCACAGGTGGCAGCCGGCCCTGGTGTAGAGGGTGACCCTGGTCATGGGCCGGAGGGGACCGACGGGCGGACCGGGGCCGAGGCCCGGCGGAAGCCCAGGTACATCACGCTCGCCCCAAGGGCCAGGCCGAGGGCCAGCTTGTCGCTGGAGGCCAGGAAGGCGAACACGCCGCCGCCGGCGGCCAGCAGCACCCCCAGCGCGATCAGGAGGTTGCCCTCGACCCGGGGCCGTAGGTCACGCCGCGAGCGGAGGGCCAGCCCGCTGGCCACCGCCCCGCCGACCACGATCAGGGTGCCAACGGTGTTGCCGAGCACGGCCAGGGCCCGCACGGCCACGGGCAGGAACTCCTTGCCCTCGGGCAGGAGCCGCCCCGAGAGGTCGGCCGGGGCCACCCGGGCCAGCGCGACCAGGACCACGCTGAGCACGGTGAAGGCGGCCAGCCCGGCGACATACACCCTGCGGGTGGAGGGGCCGGCGAGCAGCTCGACGGTGCCGAGGGCCAGCCAGGGCACGTTCAGAATGGCCCCGAACAGGTAGTAGAGCTTGAACGAGAAGGGCGTCCACCCGGCCACCACCCCGGCGGTGAGGGCCAGCGAGGCGACCGCGAACATCGACAGGGCGATGCCCCAGGCGAGCTGGTGGGGCCGGCCCCTGGCCGCGTACTGGCGCAGGACCGCGGCGGCGGACGCAGCCGAGGCGGCCGCGGCGACACCCGGGAGCAGCCAGTGCATGACCGGAGTCTAGTACCGCCCGGGCAACCGCACTTCTTGTAGCTTGGTAGCATCCGCCGCGCGCTTCAGCAGTACGCCCGGCTTGTCGTTCACGAGGAGCGATCGTTTGACCCAGGTGCCTCCGGTCCCACCGGTCCCCGCCCTGCCCCCGGTGCTCGCGGCCACCGGGCCGTTCTTCATGTTCTCGCTCGAGGAGACCTTCGAGCTGATCGGCGAGGCCGGCTTCGACGGCGCCGAGCTGATGATCATGCAGGACCGGGTGAGCCAGGACCCGCTCCGGCTGGGGGCGCTGGCCGCCCGCTACGGCGTGCCCGTGCCGGCCGTGCACGGGCCGTTCCTGGTCGCCACCTGGCTGGTCTTCGGGACCGACCCCAAGGGCAAGCTGGAGCGCTGCGTGCGCTTCGCCGAGACGGCCAAGGTGTCGACGGTGGTGATCCACCCGCCGTACCGCTGGCAGACCCAGTACGCGGCCTGGCTGGACGAGGCCATCCCCCGGATCCGCGAGGAGACGGGCGTCACCATCGCGGTCGAGAACATGTTCCCGATCAACGTGAACGGCCGCAGCCTGCGCTTCTTCAGCGGCACCGCCCCCTCCGAGCTGGGCCGCTGGCCGTCGCTGGTGCTGGACACGAGCCACCTGGCCGTGGCCGGGGGCGACCTGCTGGCCGCCTGGGACGAGCTCGCCGACCGGGTCGTGCACCTGCACGTCTCCAACAACGACGGGCGCGGGCGCGACACCCACGGGCTGCTGGAGAAGGGCGTGCTGCCCATCGGCGAGTTCCTCCAGGAGGTCGGGGCTGGCGGCTTCGGCGGCGCCGTCACCCTGGAGCTGGACGTGCGGACCTGGGCCGACGACCGCAAGGCCCTGCTCGAGGTGCTCCGCGAGAACCTCGGCGTGGCCAGGGCCCAGCTGGCCAAGGGCGCGACCGGGGCCCGTGCGCGCACGGCCTCCCGGAACGGGTAGAATCCCCAGCCGCATGCGAACCGGGACCGCCGTTGTCGTGGCCGCCCTGCTCGTCGTGATCGTGCTGGCGGCCGCGGTGCAGCTCCTGCTCGGCCGCTGAAAGCCACCCCCCTTGGCCCTCACACCCCAACGTCCTCAGGACGTCCAGACGGCCGCCTGCCCCTGCCGGCACGGCGACGTGCCCGCCGAGCTGGCGGGCCAGCGCCCCTTGCTCGAACGCGCCGCCGCCGGCGACCGCGAGGCGTTCGCGCTCGTCTACGACGACCAGGTCGAGGGGGTCTACCGCTACCTGCTGGCCTGGACCGGCGACCGGGCCGAGGCGGCCGAGCTGACCGCCGAGGTGTTCCACGCCGCCATGGGCTGGCTCCCGCCGGCCACCGGCGCCGAGGGCGAGGCCGGCGCCTGGCTGATCGCCATGGCCCGCGACGCCACCGCCCAGCGCCCCCGGCCGTCCCCGGCCGCCGGCCCGGCCCGGGACGTGGTGGCGGCGGTGGCGCGCCTGGGGGAGCCGGAGCGGGAGGTGGTGGTGCTGCGCCTGCTGCTCGGCCACTCGCTCGACCACACCGCCCACCTGTCCGGCTACAGCCGGCGGGCCGCGATGGAGCTCCAGCTCGCCGCCTGCCTGGCCATCCACGAGCTGACCGGTGGGCCCACGGGGCTCCCGGACGGCGTGGTGCCGGCGCCGGCCCCGCCGGCCGAGGAGTTCGAGCGGCGGCTCGGTCGCTGGGAGGTCGACCTGACCGTCGGCGACCCCGCCCTGGCCGACGCCCTGGCCGTCGCCGGGTCGCTGCGCCGGGCCATCCCCGGCTACGTGGTCGCCCCCTCCGCCGAGTTCGTCCAGCGCCTCCGCGCCGACCTGGTCGCGGGCCGCGATCCCCGGGTCCAGGGCGCTGGCCAGCCCCTGGCCCTGGGGGCTGTGGACGGCCACGAGCAGTTCCCGCTCCGGTCCCATACATTCCCCCACCGGGGGCCTCAGCAGCCGGAGGTGGCAGGCGTGGCCGCCCTGGCCTCGGGCGCGGCGGCCGGAACCGGGGTGATGGGGTGGCTGGGCAGGCGGCCTTGGGTGGCGACCGGGGTGGCCACGGCCGGGATCGTGGTGGTGCTGGCGTTCCAGGCGTTCGGGGGGCCGGGGGCGCCGCCGGAGTGTGACGGGCGGCCCTGCCCGGCCCCGACGACGGCCGCCGCGGCCGCGGGCGGTGGGAGCAGCCTCGGGACCCCGCTCACCACCGTCCTGCGGCCCAGCACGACCAGCTCGACCGTGGCCGGGGACGCCGTGGTCGCGCCCCCGGCGGCCGCCCCGCGGACCTCGGCGGCGACCGCGCCGCCGAGCACCCGGCCGGCGACCACCGCCCCGCCGACCACCGCCGCGCCCCGCCCGACCACGACCACGACCCCGCCGACGACCGCCCCGACGACCACCGCGGCCCCGACGACCACCACCGCGGCACCGGTGCCGCCGACCTAGCGCGTCAGCGGTTGAAGTACCGGTGGCGGCTGCCGACGGCGGTGTCGGGGTTGTCGGAGAACAGGCCGTCGACCCCGAGGCGGAAGAACAGGCGGTACTCGGCCGGGGCGTCGCCGGTGGCCCGGAGGTAGGCGGGGCTGGCCGGGTTGCCCTGGCGGAAGTCGGCCGGGAGGAAGTTGTTCTCGTTGCGGAACGTGTAGGGGTGGACGAGCAGGCCGGCCTGGTGGGCGTCGTCGACCAGGCTGGTCGGCTCGAGCAGGTTCCCGTCGGCGTCGCGGGGGACGATCTGGTTCTTGCTCGGGCCGATGCCGTCGGCGTAGGTGGCGATCTCGGCCAGGCCCTCGGGGGTGGACAGGTCGGCGTAGGTGCGCGGGTCGCCGGCGGCCACCAGGTCGTAGGGGGCGCCGACGTCGCTGAGCAGCTGGACCAGCGGCAGCCGGGTGCGGCGGTTCAGCTCCTTGAGGTTGCCGGTCTCGAACGACTGGATGAACACCTTGGCCTTCGGGCCCTGGTAGCCGTTGGCCCGCAGGGTGGCCAGCAGCGGCTCCTCGAGCGAGAGGCCGATCGAGTCGAAGTAGGTCGGGTGCTTGGTCTCGGGGTAGATCCCGACCCCGGCCCGCTTGGCCAGGTCGATGACCTCCTGGAAGGTCGGCACCTGGTAGAGGCCGTCGAAGACGGTGTTGTCGGGCCGCAGGTCGGGGATGCGCTCCTTGGCCCGCAGGGTGCGCAGCTCGGCCAGGGTGAAGTCCTCGGTGAACCAGCCGGTGAGGGACACGCCGTCGATCGTCTTGGTGGCCCGGCGGTCGGCGAACTCGGGGTGGGCGGCGACGTCGGTGGTGCCCGAGATCTCGTTCTCGTGCCTGGCCACCAGGACCCCGTCCTTGGTCGAGACCAGGTCGGGCTCGATGAAGTCGGCCCCCATGCCGATGGCCAGCCGGTAGGAGGCCAGGGTGTGCTCGGGCCGGTAGCCGCTGGCCCCGCGGTGGCCGATGACCAGCGGGAGCCGGCGCCCGCCACCCTTGTCGACCCGCTCCTGCTGTGCGGAGGCCCCGGCCACCTGGGTCAGGCCGAGGGCGAGCAGGGCGGCGGCCATCAGCAGGGCCGTCGGGCGTCTGGTGATCGTGCGCATGAGCGAGCCTCCCGGAGGGCGTCGGCGACAGGGCACCTCACCGTAGTACCCCGATTGTGCCGGTTTGGGAAGGCTGGGTGACCCGCCGGTGATCAGCCGAAGACGCCACGGCGCACCAAAAGGTTCTTGTGGACGGTCTGCTGGATGGTGTCGCGGACCTGGTCGGTCAGGTCGAACAGGACCATCGGGTCCAGCACCGCCTCCGGCCCGAGATGGGCCGTCTCGATCGGAGGACAGAACTCGATCAGCCATTTCGATGGCAGGGGGATCGCCCCCAGCGGGCCGAGCGCCGGGAAGGTCGGGGTCACCGGGAAGTACGGGAACCCGAGCAGGCGGGCCAGGCGGCGCAGGTTGGCCACCATCGGGTAGATCTCCTCGCTGCCGATCACGGCCACGGGCACGATCGGCGAGCCGGTGCGCAGGGCGACCTCGACGAACCCGCCCCGGCCGAAGCGCTGGAGCTGGTAGCGCTCCCGGTAGGGCTTGCCGAGGCCCTTGTAGCCCTCGGGCCAGACGCCGACCAGCTCGCCCGACTCCAGCAGCCGGGTGGCGTCCTCGGCGCAGGCCAGGGTGTTGCCCAACTTGCGGGCCAGGGGGGCGACCACCGGAAGGTCGAAGGCAAGGTCGGCGGCGAGCATGCGCAGGGACCGGTGGGCCGGGTGCTCGTCCAGCAGGGCCAGGGCGACCATCAGGGCGTCGAAGGGCAGGGTGCCGGCGTGGTTGCCCACGACCAGGGCCGGCCCGCTGGCCGGGACGTGCTCCAGGCCGCGGGTCTCGACCCGCCACCAGCGCTTGTACAGGGGCCGCAGCAGCGGGGCCAGGACGTGCTCGACCAGGTCGGGGTCGTGGCCGAACTCGTCGACCTCGTACTCGCCCAGCAGCCGCCGCCCCAGGAACTCCAGCGCCTCCTCGGCCCAGTCCAGGAACGGGCCGAACGGCTCCGTCCCGGGCGCGCCCGGGGGGGTGTGGACGGCGCCAGCACCGCCCGCCGCCTGCTGGCGGCGGTGGACGGCGCAGAGGCCGTCGGGGCCGGCGGGGTTGCGGCAGCGGTCGCCCTTGCGGGTGCGGGCCTCACAGCGGTCCCGGGGCGGGGTCATCGGCCGACCCATCCGACGGCGCGGCGGAGCAGGTCCAGGGCCTCGTGCTCGAGGCGGAGGACCTGCTCCTCGGTGACCAGGCGGTTCAGCCTGGAGGCGAAGTCCTCGAAGGCGTGCAGCGAGGTCCACTTGGGCAGGAAGCCGAGCTGCTCGGCCGCGGCCGAGGTGTCGGCCACCCGCCCGTACTGGAGGAACCGGACCTGCTCGGGGGAGAAGTCGACCGTCCGACCGGCCAGCTCCGCGACCCGCCCGACCAGCGGCTCGGGGATGGGCAGGGGCGGCTTGCCGGCGATCCGGATGGCCTGGCTGAGCAGCACCACCCCGTCCCCGGCGACGTTGAAGGTGCCGTGGGGGGCCGGGCCCATGGTGGCCCGCAGGAGCACCTCGGCGGTGTCCTCCTCGTGCAGGAACTGGAGCCGCGGGTCGAAGCCGAGCACCGTCGGGCAGACCGGCAGCTCGAAGTAGCGGGTCAGCGGGTTGTCGACCGTCGGCCCGACCTGGTTGGCCAGCCGCAGCACGATCACGGCGACGTCGGGCCGGCGCCGGTCGAAGGAGCGGACGTAGTCCTCGACCTCGATGGCGTCCTTGCCGAAGCCGTGCCGGGGCGTCTCGTGCGACATGCTCTCGGTCCAGACCGCCGGGTCGCCGGCCGCGGCCCCGTACACCGCCGTGGTCGACTTGAGGACCAGCCGGCGCAGCCCGGGCGCGTGGTAGGCGGCGGCCAGGAGCTGCATGGTGCCGAGCACGTTGCGCTCCTTCATGGTGGCCCGGCCGCCGGCGGCCCTGGGCTCGGCCGTCACCCCCAGGTGCACGCAGGTGTCGATCCCGGCCGACTGGACGGTCCTGACCAGCGCCGGGCTGCGCAGGTCGACGGCCAGGTGCTCGACCTTGGCCGGGAACGGCTCCTCCGGCTCGAGGTCGTCGACCGCCACCACCCGCTCGACCCCCGGCTCCTCGGCCAGGGCCCCGACCAGCCGCCGCCCGGTCGACCGGGCCGCCCCGGTGACAAGGATGCAGCGCCCCATCAGGCCCGCCCGACTCGGGGACGATCTCCACTGACAAGGATGCAGCGCCCCATCAGGCCCCGCCCCGCGCGCGGACGATCTCCACCTGGTCGCCCGCCCCGGCCCCGAGCCGGTCGGTGGCCCGGCCCTGGTTGACGGCCACGGCCAGCGACCCGAAGGAGTCCTCGTGCACGACCAGCTCGCCGGGCGCGACCGAGGCGAACGTCTCGGCCACCACCGCCCGGTGGGCCCGGCCCCCGGCCCGCACCTCCACCGCGTCGCCGGTCCCCACCCCGGCCCGCTCCAGGTCCCGGCGGCCCAGGCCGAGGGCGAGGTTGCCGAAGTGGTCGACGGCCACGACCCCGGCCAGGGCCCGTCCCCCCTCGACCCGGGCCGCCTCCCGCTCCAGCCGCACCAGCCCGCCCGGGTTCAGCTCCGGACCCAGATTCCCCGGGTCCACCCCCGCGGCCACGTGGGCGGCCGCCGGGGCGAACACGTCCCGCCCGTGGAAGGTCCGCGACACCGGCTCCAGCCGGTAGGCCGGGTCCTGGAGGGCGACCACCCGCCCGACCCCGCCCAGCGCCTCGGCCGCCCACACCAGCAGCCCGTTGTCCGGCCCGACCAGCACCTGCCCCCCGGCCTCGACCGCCACCATCCCCCGCCCGGTCCCGACCCCCGGGTCGACCACCGCCAGGTGCACCGCCCGCGGCAGGTACGGCACGGCCTGGGCCAGCACGAGCGCCCCCTGCCGCACGTCCTGCGCCCCCACCGCGTGGCTCACGTCCAGCACCCGCGCCCCCGGCGCCACCCTGGCCATCACCCCGTGGCAGACGCCGACGAAGTTGTCCTCCAGCCCGTAGTCGGAGGTGAAGGTGATCCAGTCGTACCCGGCCATGCCAGGCATTGTGGCACCCCGCCGTCTCAGGACGCCCGGGAGGGTGGCTGCCACCAGAGGGTGCTGGGGCCGACGTCGGTGAATCCGAGGCTGCGGTAGAGGGAGTGGCCGTCCTCGCTGCTGGAGAGGACGGCCGGGAGGGTGGGGGCGGTGGCCAGGCAGGCCAGGGTGAGGTGGGTGCCGATCCCCTGGTGGCGGGCCGGGGCGACCACGGCGACGCCGCCGACGTTGAGGACGGTGCCGTCGGTGGCGGCGATGGCGGTGCCGACCGGCCGGCCGTCGAGGCGGGCCAGGAGCAGGGTCAGGCCGGGGATGCGCAGGCTGGCCTCCGGGGGGTGGATGGCGCCGCGGGCCCAGCTGTCGGCGCCACCGGTGAAGGCCTCGACGCTGGTCCGCTCGAACAGCTCGACCTCGGCCGGGGTCCGGCAGGGGGCCACGACCAGGCCGGGCAGGGTGGGAGCTGGCGGGAGCGGGGCGGGCGGGCGCAGCATCCACGGCTCCTCGACCTGGAGGACGAAGCCGTGGCCGCGCAGGTCCTCGGACCCGCCGGCGTCGCGGACGGCCAGGCCCGTCCCCAGGCCCTCGACGGCCTGGGCGAGCCGGGCGGCCGGGACCCCGGCCCGCAGGGACAGCGCGCCGAGGAACACCGGGGTGGCGGGCCGGGTGCGCCTGGCCACCTGGCCGTGCTCGACCCAGCCGACGCCGAGGGCGGCCAGGCCGAGGCGGTGCCAGACCGACTCGCCACGGGCCGCCAGCGCGACAGGGTCCACGGGCCGGCTACTCGGTGCCGGAGCGGCGACGGAGGTCCACGGGCCGGCTACTCGGTGCCGAACAGGTGGCGGAGGTCGACCCGGGTGGTCGAGGTCCAGTCGGGGGTGATCCGGGTGGAGCCGAGGCGCAGCGCCCTGGCTCCCTCGGAGACGGCCGAGATCATGCGCAGGTGGCCGTCCTCGGCCAGCTCGAGGTAGCCGATGCCGACACAGGAGCCCTTGCCGTCCTCCATGCCGACCAGCAGGCCGGCCAGGCTGGCCAGGTCGGCGTCGGGGGGCAGCGAGGGCAGGAACACGGTCGGCTTGACCCGCCAGCGGTGCAGGTTGCCGGAGAAGTAGGAGGCGAAGCGGGCCCGGCGGGTCTCGGAGCGCTCGTCGGCGGTGGTCGGGCGGGCCTCGGGGTGGACCGGGTAGGCCTCGACCCGGGCCGGGGTGAAGCGGCGGGCGATGCCAAGCAGCGGCTCCAGCTCCTCGCCGCGCTCGAACCCGATCACGTACTCGGGCCGGCTGACCTCCATCTTGTGGTACTTGAGGATCTGGCCGTAGACGCCGCTGATCAGGCTCGAGGTGTCGACCACGATCAGCTCGGCCCCGGCCCGGCGGGCCACGTCCATCAGCTTGGCCGTGCCCGCGATCAGGGGCAGCAGGTGGAACTGGGCCGAGACCCAGCCGACGAAGTAGAGCCCGTCGGCCAGGGCGAGCTCGTCGTCCTCGAGGTGCTTGGCCTCGAGCACGTGCTTGAGGCCGATGGTGGTGGGCGGCCCGACGGTGGTCCGGCCGACGTCGGTGTCGAGGTAGGCGGCGGGGATGCCGCGGTCGACGGCGCCGGCCAGCAGCGCCCTGGCGAAGGTGGTCTTGCCGGAGTCCATCGACCCCAGCAGCAGCACCGTGCCGGGGTCGTCGAGCACCTGCTCGATCAGGCGCGCGTAGCGGTCGGTCATCGGCGCTCCTTTGCACCGCAGCCGGCTTCGTGTGCGCCCGCCCTCATCTCGGCAGGATCCTGGCCAGCAGGTAGTCGGCCAGCGGGTCGTAGGCCGACGGGGTCGGGCGGACGTTGTCGTCCATGCCCAGGACGATCCCGGCCCGGCCCTCGGCCTTGGCCATGGGCAGGGCCGGGTCGTTGATGTCGGCCACCGCGACCACGTCGATGCCCCGCTCGGCGGCCGCCCCGGCCCAGCCGTGGTCGCCGACGACCAGGTCGACCTCGGTGGCCTGCTCCAGCACCAGCTCCATGGGGTGGGCCTCGTGGGTGTGGTAGAGGTTGGCCCCGGAGGCCAGCACCGCCACCCAGCCGCTGTAGATGATCCGCCGCCGGTGCTCGTGGAACTGGAAGGCGAGGCCGTCGCCGGGTCGCGACACCTTGGCCCCGGCCTCCCGCACGGCCACGGCGATCTGCTGGTACAGGCCGAGCATGCCGGTGGGGTGGCCGGTCGCGAACAGGACGTGCTCGCCGGCCGAGGCCGCCCTGGCCAGGCGGGCGGCGGCCCGGTCGATCTCGTCCAGCAGCGGCTCCGGCTCGATCCAGGTGGGGCCGTCGCCGGGCTCACCCGGCGTGTGGGTCCAGCCGAACTGGCGGGTGACCTCGGCCAGGACCTCGGCCTGGGTGTAGCGGTGCATGCCCGACAGCCCGAAGCAGTGGTCGGGGTCGCCGGCGGCGACCAGGCCGGCCTTGCGGAGCACGTCCCAGACCGGGGTCCGCACCGACCCCGCGATCCGGGCCGTCACCAGGTGGCGGCCGAGCTCGTCGCGGGAGGGGAGGTCGGGCATGCTGGCGCTCCGGTCGGTCGTGGGTCGGCCTCCCATGGTAGCGAACGCCGGCGGAAGGGCCGGCTCTCAGGCGGTCAGACCGTGCAGGGGGAACAGGTTGCTCCTGGCCACCTCGATGGTGCGGCCGAGCTCGGTCTCGACCTGGGACCGGTGCTCGCTGCGCAGCGCGACCACCTCGTCGGCCATGTCCGGGCCGATCAGGGCCCCGAACCGGTCGGCGGCCTCGTCCAGGTAGGCCTCGGGGAGCTGGGTGGGCAGCTCGGCCCCGACCATCTCGGCCAGGTAGGTGCACCAGGCCCGCGGGACCACCGCCGCCCACTGGTAGCCGCCCCCGCCGGTGGCCAGCCAGCGCCCCTCGGTCACCGTGTGGGCCAGGTCGTGGAGGCGGCCGGCCAGCTGCCGGTAGGCGCCGACGGTCAGGCCGAGGTGGGCCAGCGGGTCGCTGTAGTGGGTGTCGCAGCCCAGCTGGGTGACCAGCACCTCGGGCTGGAACGCGCGGACCAGCGCCGGGACCACCGCGTCGAAGGCGGCCAGGTAGAGGTCGTCGGTGGTCGACGGGGGCAGGGGCAGGTTGGCCACGGTGCCCCGGGCCGGGCCCTCGCCGACCTCGTGGGCGAAGCCGGTGCCGGGGAACAGGTAGCGGCCCGACTCGTGCAGCGACACCGTCAGGACCCGGGGCTCGCCGGCGAAGATGGCCTCGACCCCGTCGCCGTGGTGGACGTCGACGTCCAGGTAGGCGATCCGCTCGACCCCCTGGTCGAGCAGCCAGGCGATCGCCACCGCCGGGTCGTTGTAGACGCAGAAGCCGCTGGCCCGGTCGGCCATGGCGTGGTGGAGGCCGCCGGCCGGGGAGAACGCGTGCAGGGCCGACCCGGAGCGGATCGCCTCGGCCGCGGCCACCGTGGCCCCGCAGACCCGGGTGGCCGCCTCGTGCATCCCGGGGAACGGCGGGTTGTCGCCGGGGCCGAACCCGAACCGGGGGTCGGCCTCCCCGCGCCCGGCCGCCTTGACCGCGGCCAGGTAGTCGAGCTCGTGCACCCGGGTCAGGTCGGCTCCCGAGACCGCCGCCGGCCCGGCCACCCGGACCTGCTCCAGCAGCCCGCAGGACCGGGCCAGGGCCATGGTCAGCTGCACCCTGGCCGGCCGCAGCGGATGCTGGGGCCCGAAGTCGTAGGCGGCCAGGGCCTCGTCCCACACGACCGTCACCGGTCCCGCCATCCCGCTCCTCCCGTCGCCGTCGGTTCAGAATAGACTCCGCATCTTCCTCGGGCCGTGCCGCGCCCGGGGCGGGAGGTGGCCCGATGCACCTGCCGGTTGGTCTCTACCGATCCCCCGGGGCACCCCACCGGGGCTCTCCGGACCCTTCCGGTCGAGCCGGGGCGGTGGGCCCGGCCCGTCTCGACCGGTTCCGGCTGCACCGCGACCTCGGGCCGGGGGACGGGCCGGCCTACGCCGCCGCCCGCCTGGCCGCCCTGGAGGAGCTGGCCCTCCTCCTCCACCACCATCCCGGCCCGGCCTGGCGGCCGCTGGGCCCGTTCGCCATCCCCCACGGGCGCACGGCCGGGTCCGGGCCAGGGAGCCGGCCCCGGGTGGCCGGGCGGGTGGTGGCGGTGGCGGTCGACCCCGGCGACCCCCGGCACCTGCTGGCCGCCGGCGGCGGGGTCTGGGAGAGCCGCGACGGCGGGCTGACCTGGGCGCCCCGGACCGACGACCAGCCGACGGCCGCCGTCGGGGCGGTCGCCTTCGCCCCCGGCGACCCGCGGGTCGCCTACGCCGGCACCGGCCAGGGCGAGGCGCTGGCCGCCCTGGGGGTCGGGCTGCTCCGCTCCGGCGACGGCGGCGCCACCTGGCGGGCCCTGGTCGCCGGGGAGCTGCTGGGCGCCGGCTTCCACGACCTGCTGGTCGACCCCGGCGACCCCGGCCGGCTGCTGGCCGCGACCACCGCCGGGCTGTGGGCCTCGGCCGACGGCGGCCACAGCTGGGAGCCGCGCCTGGCCGGCCGTTCCTGGTCGGTCTCGGCCGGAGGGGCCCCATGGGGGCGCACCGGGGAGCCGGGCTGGGCCGGGAGCGAGCTGCTCGCCGGGGGGGAGCACGGGCTGCACCGGTCCGAGGACGGCGGGGCGACCTGGCGGCCGGTGCCGCTGACGGCGGCCCCGGGCGGCTTCGACCGGGTGGCGGTCGCCCACGGCCCGGAGGGCCAGCTGGCGTACGTGTTCGCGGCCGGCGACGGGGTCGGGCACCTGTGGCGGCGCGAGCCCGCCGGCGGGGAGTTCCACCCGGTGAAGCCCCCGGCCGACCTCCACAGCCGCCAGGCCTGGCACAGCTGGGCCTGCGCGGCCGACCCCGCCCACCCCGAGGTCGTCTGGCTGGGCGCCGCCGGCCTCCACCGGGGGGCCCGCGGCCCCGACGGCCGCTGGTCGTGGGTGGACCTGACGGCGCGCCCGGCCGGCGACAGCCTCCCGCTGGGCCAGCACGCGGTGGTGTTCGAGCCCGGCGACCCGCGGGCCCTGTACGTGGCCAACGAGGGCGGGCTGTTCCGTTCGCCCGACGGCGGGCGCTCCTGGCGGTCGCTGGCCACCGGCCTGGCCGTGGCCGAGGTCGCCCACCTGGCCGACCACGCGGCCTGGCTGCTGGCCGGGGCCGGCGAGCTCGGGACCCTGCGCTACGAAGGCGGCGAGGTGTGGTGCCCGGTGGGGTCGGGCGACCCGGCGGTGACCGCCGGTGGTGAGCTGGTCGCGCTCGGCGGGGGCGGGCTGGTCGTCTCCGCCGACGCCGGGTCGACCTGGACGGCCGTCGCCCTGCCGCGGGTTCGCGGGGCGGTGACGGCCCTGACCGCCGCCGGCCCGGACCGGCTGCTCGCCGGGACCGCCGAAGGCGAGCTGCTCCAGCTCGAGCGGGCCGGCGGCGCCTGGACGGTGACCGGCCTGGCCCGGCCCCGCGGCGGCCGGGTCGCCGGGGTGGCCGCCGACCCGGCCCGGCCGGGGGTCGCCTGGGCCGCCTGGCCCACCCGAGCGGCGGGCCGGGAGGAGACGTCGGAGGAGGGTGGCCCGCGCGGGCGGGTGTGGCGGTCCGAGGACGGGGGCGCGACCTGGGACGATCGCGGGGTGGGGCTGCCGGAGGTTCCGGTCTCGGCGGTCGTGCCCGACCCGGAGCGGCCGGGGACGGTGTTCGCGGGCACCGACGCCGGGGTCTGGTGGTCCGGGGACGACGGGACGGGCTGGCGGCCGCTGGGCGCTGGGCTGCCCAACGCCCCGGTGCTCGCCCTGGCCGTGCGCGGCCCCGAGCGACTGCTCCGGGCCGGCCTGCTGGGCCGGGGCGTCTGGGAGCTGCCGCTGGACGGCCATCCTGGGCCGGCGACGGCCACCCCGGCCCTGCGGTCCGGTCGCTCCCCCGCCGCCCGGCCCCGGCCCGGGGGACCGTGGTGGGAGTGCCCGGACATCAAGCTCGAGGTGCCCCCGCGACCCCGGGACGCCCCGGTGGAGCCGGTCGAGTTCGAGGACGACCGCTGGCCGGGCACAGCGGGGCTCCCCGACCCCGGCGGGCGGGTCGACCCCGGCCGCCCGGCCCGCGTCCACGTCCAGGTCCACCACCGTGGCCCCGGCCCCCTGGCCGGCGTCCGGGTCCGGGTCCTTGCCACCCCGGCCTCCCTCCGCCCCCCCGACGTCCCGCCCGGTCCCTGGATCACCGGCGACGCCGACCCGCCGCCCGGTTCCCCCTGGCTGCCGGTCGGCCCCGCAGCCCAGGTCGGCGACCTCCAGCCCGGCCGGTCGGCCGTCGCCACCTTCGACTGGCAGGTCCCCACCGACCTGCCAAGAGACATCTGCCTGCTCGCGGTCGCGACCGCCGGCGCGCCAGAGCCCCACCTTCCGGTGCCGGGTCCACCGCCGCCGGGCGCGCCGCAACCTCGGCCTCTGGTGCCGGGTCCTGAGTCACCGGGCGCGCCGCAACCTCGGTCTCCGGTGCCCCGGCCTCCGGTGCCGGGTCCCGAGTCGCCGGGCGCACCGCAACCTCAGCCTCCGGTGCCAGGTCCCCCGGTGGGGGAGGCTAACCCATCGGCGGATGCAGGGGGTTCGGTTGTCCACAGCCCCCCGGACCCCGACCTAGCCCCCGAGGCCCCGGGCCCCGACCCAGCCCCCCAGGGCCCGGCCCTCGGGCCCCCCGGCCCCGACCCCCCC
>CALGFH010000069.1 GCA_937881255.1 uncultured Actinomycetes bacterium | reverse complement strand
CCGCCCGCGGTGCTGGGCGCCACGAGCTCGTGGGTGCCGGAGATCGCCGACGAGCCGCTGCTGGACCCGGGCGCCCTGCGGGACCTGACGGGGATGGGCGTTGAGGTGGGCGTGCACGGGCTCGACCACACCAGTCTTGTCGGGCTGAGCGACGCCGAGCTGGTGCGGCAGACCAGCGACGCCCGCCAGCAGGTCGCCGACCTGACCGGCACCCTGCCGCGGGCCTTCGCGTTCCCCTTCGGTGCGTTCGACCGCCGCGCCTGCCTGGCCGTCGCATCCGCCGGCTTCGAGGTCGCCTTCTCGGTGTTCGACGACGCGGGCCGGTACGCGATCTCCAGGGTGGACGTGAACGCGACCGACAACGGGCAATCCTTCCGGCTGAAGCTCGTCCCCGGCTACCGGCGATGGTGGCGGGCATCCAACCGGCTGGGCCCGGTGCGGCGCACCGCCGGCAGGCTGCTGCGGGGGCCGTCGACCCTCGATCCGTCCCCAGCCGGCCTCCCGCACCAGCCATGAGCAGGCAGGTGACCGCCGAGCCGGTTCCCCGCCTGCCCTTGCCGGCCCCGGTTCCCCCGTTGCTGCTGGCCGGCCTGGCCGCCGGCGGTACGGGTCTCGGGATCGTCCTGGCCGCGCTCGGGGTCCGCTATGGGCCGTGGGTCCCGGCGGCCGTCGCGGTCCTGCTGGTGATCGTCGTCGGCGGTCTCGCCAACCCCCGTTGGGCCGTTGCCCTGGTCTTCGCGGCCGTCCCGATCGGTGCCGTCGACGTTGGACCGCTGGGCGTGCCGATCATCCAGGTGGCGGTGCTCGGCTGCGCGGCGCTGATCCTGCTCAGGCGGATCAACGCCAGGCAGGCGCCGCTGCCCTGGCCGCCGGCGATGTGGTGGGCGGCGGCCATCGTCGGCGTCGCGGTGCTCGAGACGCCGCTGGCCATCGACCCGGATGCGGCCGTCCGGCAGGTCGCACAGCTGGTGACCGGGGTGCTGGTCGCCCTGGCGATCGTCGCGGCCGTCCGCCGGGTCCAGGACGTCCGTTGGCTCCTTGGAGCGGTCGTGATGGTGGGGACCGCTGTGTGCCTGGTCGCGCTGCCGGGCGCCGGCCAGCTTCGCCCTCGCTACGGTGGGGCGGTGGTCGAGAACCGGGCCCAGGGGCTGTTCACCGAGCCCAACCAGCTTGGCTCGTTCTCGGCCCTGCTGCTGTTCCTGGCCTGCGCCCTGTGGCTGGGCGGGCGGACAGGCACGGTCCGGACCGCGGCCGGCCTGGCCGCGCTGGTCGCGGTGAGCGCACTGGCGCTCTCGCTCTCCCGCGGCTCCTGGGTCGGGGCGTTGGCCGGCGCGGCCGTGCTGCTGGCCCTGCTGCCAATGGCCCGTCGGCGCCTGCTGCTGCTCGTTCCCGTCGCGGTCGCCGCCGTGCTGGCGCTTGCCGTGCTGCAGGCCGACGTTCCCCAGCTCGGCGTCATCAACGAGCGGCTCAAGACGTTCTCGAACCCCACGGCCAGCCCGTGGGACGACCGGCCGGGCATCTACCGGGAGGCGTGGAGCGAGATCCAGGCCCGCCCGCTGACCGGCTTCGGACCAGGGGGCTTCCCGGTCGCCTCGTCACGGGCCGAGTCGGGGGTCCGCACCGTCGGCGCCTTCCATGCCCACAACGTCCTGCTCACCGTGGCCGCCGAGTCGGGCCTCCCGGCGGTCGTCCTGCTCATCGGCTTCACCCTCTCGGTGGGCCTGGTGGCGCTGCGGACCATCAGGCGCCTGCGCGCCGGGGACCGCCCGCGGGACGCCGCGCTGGTCGCCGGCCTGGCCGCGGCGCTGATGATGGTCGTCGGGCAGGGCCTGGTCGACTTCACCCTCCGCAACCCGATCATCGTCGTGCTCGTCTGGTCGGTGGTGGGGCTGCTCCTGGCCGCCGACCGGGTCAGTGTGTCGCCAGGAGCGCCCCCGGTCGGCGGGCCGGCGCCGACCCAGGCGGGACCATGACGGCGACCCGTCGGCTGCGGGTCACGGTGGTCACCCCGTTCGCCGGCCTTGGCGGCGCCGAGCGGTGGCTGCTCCAGGTCCTCGACGCCACCAACCGGCTGGAGGTGGACGTCGTGCTGCTCGCCGACGGGCCGCTGCGGCGGGAGCTGGAGCGGCGGGGGATCCCGGCCACGGTGGTCCGGACAGGACGCCGGTCCTGGGACATGGCCCGCACGGCGGCCACGGTCGCCGCACGGCTGCGGCGCCGCCGGCCCGAGGTGGTCATGGCCAACGGCGTGAAGGCCGCCGCCGTGGCCGTCCCGGCCGGGCGCCTGGCCGGAGTCAGGGTGGTGTGGGTCAAGCACGACCTGTCGTTCGACGCCCGGCTGGCCCGACCGCTCGGCCTGCTCTGCGACCATGTGGTCGCCGTCTCCGACGGTGTCGCGGCGGCGGTGCGGCGCCCGGACGTCACCGTCATCCCGCCTCCCCGGCCGGCCTGGCGCCCGACGCCGCGGGCCGAGGCGCGTCGCTTCTGGACCGGGCGGGGCGTGGCCGACGGCAACGGGCTGACGCTGGCCATGGCGGCCCGGCTGGTTCCCTACAAGGGCGTCGACGACGCCATCGGGGCGCTGTCGCTGCCGGGCGCCGAGGGCTGGTCGCTGGTGGTGATCGGCGACGAGGACCCGGCGAGCCCCGGCGAGGCCCAGCGTCTGCGGAACCTGGCCGCCGCCGGCGGGGTCGGCCACCGGGTCCGGTTCGCCGGGCAGGTGGACGAGGCAGGCCGCTGGCTGGCCGCCTTCGACGCGGTCGCCGTGCTCACCCGGCGCGACGCCCGGGGCTTCGGCGGGGAAGGCTATCCGCTGGCGGCGATCGAGGCCCTCAGCTGTGGTGTTCCCCTGGTCGGGACCGGGGAGACGCCGGCGCTGCGGAGGATGGCGGAGGTCGGCGGCCGGGTGGTCGCGGCCGACGATCCGGCCGGAGTCGCCCGCGCCCTTGGCACGCTGGTGGACCCGGCGGCCCGCCGGGACGCCGGCCACGCGGGGCGGCAGTTCGCCGCCGCTCATCCCGACGCCCACGCCTGCGCGGACCGGCTGGTGGCGACCCTCGCCGGGGTCGCCGGCCGGCCGGGCGCCGGCCGTGGCGACGGTCCCGCAGTGACGGTCCTGACCTGCATGCGGAACGAGGCGGGCCAGGTGGACGGGGTCGTGGGAGCGGTGCTCGGGCAGCTTGGTCCGGACGACGAGTACCTGGTCGTCGACGACGGCTCGACCGACTCGACGGCGTCGGAGCTCGGCGCCTGGCTGGGCCGCGACCCGCGCCTGCGGATGCTCGCCGGACCCGGCGTCAACCTCTCGGCGGCACGCAACGCCGGGTTCGCCGCGGCACGTCACCAGGTGGTGGTCGCCACCGACGCGGGCTGCCGACCGGTCGACGGCTGGCTCCAGGCCCTGCGGGCTCCGTTCGCGGAGCCCGAGCCTCCCGGCCTGGTGACCGGGGTGTACCGGGTGTCCACCAGGAACCGGCTCGAGGAGGCCTTCGCGGTGGCCTGCTTCCCCGATCCCGACGAGGCCCGCTGGCCAACGCCACTCGTGCGGGTGTACGGCGCGCTGCTCGGGCGGCGGTTCGACCCGAGGCGACTCGACGGCCGCTCCATGGCGGTCACCCTCGACGCCTGGCGTGCGGCCGGCGGCTTCCGGGAGGATCTGTTCTCCAGCGAGGACGCCCTGTTCGGTGAGGCCGTCGTGACCAGCGGCCACCGGCCGGTCCTGGCCGTGGACGCCGAGGTGGTCTGGGACCAGCATCCTTCCCTGACCGCGACCGCCCGCATGTTCTACCGCTACGGCCGCTGGGGTGCCCAGGGCAGGAGCCGGCGCCTGGTCCGGCGCGACCTGCTCCGGGCCGGCGCGTACCTGCTGGGCCCGCCGCTGGCGGCTCGGGGTGGCCGGCCGGGCCGGGTCGCGGTGGCCGCGGGAGCCGCCGCCTACCTGTCTCTTCCCCTGGTCCGCTCGATCCGGCAGCGTCGCAGCCCGGGAACGCTCATGGCCCTCCCGCTCGCCTTGGCGGTCAAGGACCTGGCCAAGGCCACGGGCTGCCTGGCCGGCCTGCGCCCTCGTTCACCGGGCGGCCCGGGGACGCCGCACGGCGCCGGCGACGGCTCCGGGAACGGCCCCATCCCATGAAGGCCACCAGGGAGGCCCGGTACGTGCAGCTCGGCTCCCCGTGGCCGGCCACCATCGGCATGCCCACGGAGCACGCGGCCCGGTTCCTCGCCGCCATCCTGAACCAGACCCTCCGGCACCAGCTCCCGGCCGGGCACCGCTTCGGGCGGCTGCGGGCCCTGGCCGGCCGGCGCGGCGTCCCCGAGCGGACCCTGACCGGCCTCATCGCGCTGCTGCCCCGGCGGGCCCGCGGCGACCTCGACCAGCTCCTGGACCGCACCGCCGCCGGCTGGCGGGCGCTGGCCGCCCGGTCCTCGCGACTCCCTCCCGACCCGCCTCCGCTCACGGCGCTGGCCCTGCCCCGCTCCATGGGCCTGATGGTCTTCGTGTTCGGCTCGGCCCCCTCCCCGCTGCTGGTGCTGAAGGTCCCCGGCGGCAGCGGCGCCGACGGCATCGACCGTGAGGTGCGCGCGCTCACCCGGGCCGAGCAGGCCCGCGTGGCGCCGCTGGCCCTGGGCCGCATCGGCGAGGCGAGGGTCCAGGAGGGACTGGCCGGTGCCCCGATCCCGGTCCAGCCGCTCACCCCGGAGCGCGCGCGGCGGCTGGGCTGGCCGGAGCCGTTCACCGACCTGACCGACGCGCTGGCCCGCCTGGCCGAGGTCACCGTCAGGCGAGTACCGCCCGACGACGTCGGCGCCTCGATCCAGCGGGTGCTGGAGGACCGGTCGGTCGAGGAACGGAGCAGGCGGCTCCTGGCCGCCGCCTGGCGCGACCTGGCCCGGCTCGACGTCTCGGTACTGTGCCACGGCGACCCCAAGCCGCAGAACTGGCTCGTGGCAGGAGGCAGGCTCCAGGGTATCGTCGACTGGGAGCTGGCCAGGTCGCGCGGGACTCCTGGGTTCGACGTCTGGCACGCCATGCTCGACTACGTCGAGTTCGGCGTCGGGCTGGTCCGGTGGTCGGCGGACCAGCGCGTGCGCTGCTTCGAAGCGGCCTGGACCGCGTCGCGCTTCTGCACCGACGCACGGCGAGCCGCTCGGACGGTCGCCAGGGCAGCCGGTGTCCCGGAGGCGAGGCTCGATGCACTGGAGCTGGCCTTCTTCGGCCGCCGCCTCGGCCGGCGCCTGCTCACCGCCTCCGCGGACACGGCCGATGCGGCCGTCGCGGCAAGGATGCTCCAGATCGCATGCGCGTCCTGATCGTCGGCGAGGAGGACAGCCGGACGGCCCTGGCGGCGGTCCGCGGTCTCGGGCGGGCCGGCTGGCTCGTCGGCGTCGGGTCGGCGGCACCGGGCAGCCTCTCGGCCGCCTCGCGCTGGACCCGGCACCTGCACCGCATTCCCTCGCCCGAGCTGGACGTCCGAGCCTTTCTGGAAGCGGTCAACCAGGCGATCACGCGGGTGGGCTACGAGCTGGTCATCGGCGTGGACGATGCGTCGGTGATGGCGCTGTCCGCCCGCCGCGCCGCCATCCAGGCAACCGTCCCGTACGGCGCCCACGACGCGGTCCTGGCCGCGACGGACAAGCTCCGGCTGGGCGAGATCGCGGCCCGGGCGGGCTTCCGGACGCCGCGGACGGTCGCTGGCACGAGCGGGAACCTCGACGCCTGGACCGGCCCGGCGGTGGTGAAGTGCCGCATGCACTGGCGGCCCACACGGCAGGGCCCGGAGCCGCGGCTGGAGGCGATGCTCGTACCCGGCCCGGCCGAGGCCGCCCGGCGGGTCGAGCAGATCCTCCAGACCGGTGGCGAGCCGATGCTCCAGGAGGTCGTGACCGGGCAGCTGATGGCCTTCGTGGCCGTCGTCGACCAGAGGGGACGGCTGGTGGCCAGGCTGCAACAACGCACCGAGCGGACCTGGCCGGTCCCGACCGGGGTCAGCGTCCGGGCGACCACGGTCCCGGTGGATCCCGAGCTGGCCAAGCGGGCTGCCGTCCTGCTCGAGGATCTCGGCTGGTTTGGCCTTGTCCAGCTGCAGTTCCTGGCCGCCGACGAGAGTGACCCGTGGCTGATCGACGTCAACGGGCGACCCTACGGGTCGCTGTCGCTCGCCCATGCCGCCCGGCTCAACCCCCTCGACGTCTGGGCGCGCCTGGCCACCGGACGGACCGTCCCGGGGAAGGCCGACGCGGCCGCGGGCGTCCGCTACCAGTGGCTCGAAGGCGACCTGCGCCGGGCCTGCTCGGAGCACCGCGGCGGGCTCCTCGCCGACGTCGCCGACTGCCTGCGCCATGCGCCCGGCGCCGCGCACAGCGTGGCCAGCTTCACCGATCCGTGGCCCGGCTTCCGCTACACCGGCTATCTGGCGGCCCGCTTGGCCAGGAAGCTGCGACCCACCGGGGGAGAGGCGGAACCATGATCGCCGTCGACCGCGTCGAGGCTGCCGGTGAGCGGGTGCTCGTCTTCGGCAGTCTGCCGCCCCGTGGAAGGGACCTGGACCTGCTGGTCCGCTCGGCGTCGTACGGGTCGGTTGCGGCCGCCCTGCGCGATGGCGGGTTCCAGCAGCGGGGCCGCCACTTCGCCCGATTCGACGGCTGCTCGGTGGAGACGGTCGAGCTGGTCGCCGCCGAGCGGTGGGGCCTGCCCGACGAGGAGCTGGCGGCGCTCTTCGCCGAGGCCCGGCCGCTGCCCGGCCTGCAGCGGCTGATGGCCCCGGCTGCCCATCACCAGCTGCTCATCCTGGCCAGGCGGTTCGCCCGAGACGGGCGGCTGGACGCCAAGCGACGCGGTCGCGTGGCCGCGGCGGTCGCCGAGGACCCGGACGCGTGGCGCCGAGCCGGCCAGCGGGCGGCGGCCTGGGGCGCCACCAGGGCGGTCGCGATCACCGAGGCCGCCTACGCCGGTCGTGGGCCGGCACCCACCCGGTCCACCCGAGCGGACGCGCTGGCCGAGCAGCTCATCAGGGCCGGCCGCCGCCCCCGGCCGGCCGCCCGACTGCGGGCCTGGCGGACGGTGCTCGGCTCCCGCCGTCGTGGCGCGGTCATCGCCATGTCGGGCCTGGACGGCTCGGGCAAGACCTCCCAGGCGGGGGCGCTCTGCAACGCCCTCGATCGCCTGGGCTTCGAGCCGGTCACCGAATGGACGAGGCTGGCCGCCAACCCGTCGCTGGACCGGATCGCCGGTCCGGTCAAGCGGCTGCTGGTCGGGAGGTTGGGCCAAGCGGCCGGGCCGCCGGCGGCGACCACCATGCTCGACAGTTCCCGGCTCGCCGAGCCGGCCAAACGGATCCGCCAGCGGAGCCGCGCCATGACCGCCGCCTGGGCGACGGTCGTCTCGGTTGCCAACGGGTGGGGGCAGCGGCGCGCGACCGTCCGGCATCTGCGGGCGGGCCGGATCGTGGTCTGCGACCGGTACACGCTCGACTCGGCGGTTCATCTCCGCTACCGGTACGGCGAGGCCCACCGCCGGCGCCTCCAGGTGCGCCTCATCCGGCTGCTGTCGCCAACGCCGCTGCGGTCGTTCTACCTCGACGTCTCCGCCGAGACGGCGCTCGCCCGCAAGTCCGACCATTACAACCTGGAGCAGCTGCGCCGCCAGCTCCCCCTCTACCGGGAGGAGCACCGGGCGCATGGGGCGCGGCGCCTGGACGGCGAGCGTCCGCAGGCCGAGCTCTGCGCGGAGATCGCGGCCGACGTGTGGGCCGGGCTTCACCCCGACAGATAGCTGCGCAGCTCGGTGTACACCGGCTTCTCGGAGAGGTCCCGGTGCAGGATCCCGTAGTTGTCGAGCTGGACGTCCCCGGTGGCCCGGTTCCGCTCGTTGTACAGGATCATGTTGGTCACATACGGATACCTCGACCTGACCAGCTGGATCGCCCTGATGGTGTACGCGGCCTGCTGCTGGGGGGTGACGCCACGGTCCCAGTTCGCTTCGCCACCGTCGTTGGGATGTGACGACCAGCCCATCTCCGTGAACCAGATGGGCTTGTCGCCGTCCCCGTTGGCCCGCATCAGCTCGTGGACGGCGGCGACGTGGGTCAGCAGGTAGATGTTGTCGCCACGGAGGTCCGGGGTCTCGGGGGGGAGGTCGGAGGGGCCCATGTAGGGGTGGGTGGCCATCACGTCGAAGGACCCGCCCGCGCCGGCCTGGTAGACCGCGCGCAGCCAGTCCGTGTTGTTGTTGATGGGCCCGCCGAGCACGACCCGGGCGTCCGGGTCGCCCGACTTGACCGCGGGGTAGGCGGCGCGTACCAGGGCCGCGTACTGGCCCACGCTGCCGGTGAAGAAGTCCCGCGAGTCGGGCTCGTTCCAGATCTCGTAGGCCGAGACGCGGCCGCGGAAGCGCCCGGCGAGCCAGGCCATGAAGCTGCCGAAGTCGGCCGGGTTGGTGGGGGGCGCCAGCTCCCCGGCGCCGCCGTTGGCCCAGCCGGGCGTCCGCCATGCGGTGACGAGCACCTTGAGCCCGCGCTGGCGGGCCGCGTCGACCACGAAGTTGGCCCGGTCCATGTACCAGCTGTTGTAGCAGCTGCGGCAGCGGTCCTGGAACGACGACCAGCCCATGTCGATTCGGACCCACCGCAGGTGGGCGGCGGCGATCTTGTCGAGCACGGCCAGGCGCTGGGCGTCGCTGTAGTCGTTCCACATGCCGAGCTGCACCCCGACGGCGGATCCTTCGGCCGCCGCCGGGGGCTGGAGCGGCGTCGGCGGCGAGATCGGATCGGCCGGGACGCCGGTCGTGGTGGTGGTGGTCGTCCTGGCCGGCCGGCGCCATCGCGCGGCCTGTCCGACGGCCGACGTCCCACTGGTGGCGCCGGTCGGCTGGGCCGCCGCCGAGAGGCCTTCCCCGCGGCTCGACCCGGATTTCCCGATCGAATTCGGTGCCACCAGGAGCGCCGAGGCGGCGACCAGGGCCAGGGCGATAACCACCACGACGCGGGCCCTGGCTGGGCGACGATGGCGATGACGGAGGTGCGATGGTTCCCGCGTGGTCATGAGACGCCTTAGAATATCGACCGAGGTACGCAGTCCATGGGCCGCCAAAGGCAGCCGCACGTGACACTCTCTGCTTGCCCAGCACGGTGGGGGATTCGTACTGACGTGCGGGATCCTCCCAGCCAGGCCGGCGAAAGTCAAATGCCACGAGCCTCGGACGACGGCACGGTAATTCTGGTCCTATTTGCGCTTGACCAGCGAGGACAGCACCGCCAGCTGCTCGGGTGCCGAGCGACGGACGATGGCGATCCAGGCCGCCAGGTAGGCCGCTCCCGACAGCAAAACCTCGAGGACGATGTGGAGCTCCAGGATGGTCAATGCCGCAGCCATTACCAGGCCGGCGGCGGCCGGGGCCAGCAACGGCCGCCAGATCCTGATGTGCCCGGTGAGGGGCGTGCACAGCCACAGCACGACCACGCTCTCCACCAGGTAGGACAGGGTGGTCGCGAGGGCCGCGCCGGTGCCCGCCAGGGATGGGATCAGCGCGAGGTTGAGGCCGATGTTGACCACCGTGGCCGCGCCCGCGGTGATCACCATGCGGACCGACCGCCCCTGGGACAGCAGGGCGGACACCCCGTAGTAGGCGACGGCGAACAGCAGGGGGGCGAACGCCAGCCAGCGCAGCGCAGGCGCCGATTGGTCGGCGTAGGTGGGGCCGAACAGCAGCCTGATGATGGCCGGCGCCTCGAGCAGGCTCACCGCCGCGAACGGGATATAGATGAACGCGGCCACGGCGATCCCCTGCTCGACGCCCCGCCGCACTCGGCTCAGGCTGCTGGAGGAGCTCATGACGGGGAGGACAGCCCGGGCGATCGTCCAGGTGAACAGCGTCATCGTCTCCAGCAGCCGGTAGGCCGCCGCGTACGCGGCGACGGCCTCGTCGCCCTTGATTGCCGCCAGGATGATCATGTCGACGCGGAACAGCGCCATCAGCACGAGCGCTCCGACCCCGACCCACCAGGCGCTGGCGAACAGCTCGCGCAACTCCGGCCAGGACACCGAGCCGAACCGCGTCGGAACGCCCAGCCGCCGCAGCGTGATCGAGGTCCCCACCAGGCCGATCACCGAGCCGCCCAGGTAGGAGGCGGTGAGGCCGATCAGCCCGTAGCCGAGCAGCAGCGTCGCGATGGCCAGGGCCGCGGTGGCGATCCGCTGGACGGCCAGCACCAGGGCCATGCCGCCCTGGCGCTGCAGGGCCGCCGCCGAGGAGCGGTTGGTGTTGCTGTAGATGTCGAGCAGCGCCGCCGCCATCATCAGGTACAGGGCCGTGCGAGCCTCGGGCGTCGGCCGTGCCAGGCCGGCCAGGAGGGCGGACACGGTCATGACCGGGAGTCCGATGATCGTCTTCCAGGTCAGCGACGCCGAGCGCAGCCGGGGCAGGCGGTCCGGGTGCCGGCTCGAGCGCTGCACCACCACCACGTCGAAGCCCCAGTC
Source organism: uncultured Actinomycetes bacterium (assembly GCA_937881255.1). Lineage (GTDB taxonomy): Bacteria > Actinomycetota > CALGFH01 > CALGFH01 > CALGFH01 > CALGFH01. The sequence goes on along the minus strand of CALGFH010000069.1, from coordinate 11,253 downwards.
GGGCACGATCGACAGCAGCGCCGCGAACGACAGCGCGAACGAGAACGCCCCGAACTCCTGCTGGCTCAGCATCCGGGCTGCCAGCAGGGTGTAGACGAGTGTCGCCGCCTTGCCGCAGATCTCGGCCGTCAGCATGTAGGCGGCGTTGCGCGCGGTCCGGCGGGTGACGGGACCGACCTGCCCGCCGGAGGCGGGCGCCCCCGGAGCTGGACGGGGACCGGTCGTCTGGGCTCGGTCCGGCATCCGGGTCACCTGGCCACGGCCGGCTGGAGGCCTGCCCCGGTGGCGTCCAGCACCTGCCGGGCGTTCAGCGGGTCGACGGGGAGGACGTGCCTGGCCCACCAGCGGGCGGCGTCGGGCTGGGGCGACGGCACGGCGAAGGCCGCCGTCGCGTAGTCGTCCAGCGGGGGGTCGTAGATGTAGTCCAGATAGGTGCCGCGGCGGCGCAGCTCGGCCACCAGGGCATCCCGGCCCTCGACGAGCAGGGGAACTCGGAACAGGGGCCGCGGCGGTCCCTCGGCCACCTCGGGCGCGGCGGCGTCGTGGGCCCGCAGCTCCAGCACCCCTTCCAGCCGTCGTGCCCGGTCGTCGTCGAGCCCGCGCAGGCGGGCGAGCGTGCGCCGCAGAGTTCCCGGTGGGTGGGCCATCCGGAAGCTGTGCAGGTCGAACCGGACCCAGGGATCGAACCGGTCAAGGTCGGGTGCGGCCGCCACGGCGGCCCCGAGCTCCTGCGCCCGTAGCGGCATCCGGTGGGTGGTCCGTTCGACCAGGCCGAGCAGCTCCCGGGCACGCACGGCGGGACGGCGGAGGCGCAGTGCGCCGAGCAGCGCCCTCGCCGGAGGCCGGGCGGCGGCGGCCGCCCGACGGCTCCATGGCCGCGGTGCCGTCAGGGCGTCTCGCAGGCGGACGAGCTCCTGCCGGCGCCCCGACTCGGAGAACGCCAGGACGCCGCCGACCCCGCCGACGTGCTTGGCCAGGCTGAACGCGGCCACGGGCCCGAAGGCGCCGACGGGACGGCCGTCGATCTCGGTCTCGATGGCGTGGGCGGCGTCTTCGATCAGGAGGACGCCGTGGCGCCGGCAGCGCGACCGCAGCTCGAGGGCCTGGTCGGGGAGGCCGTAGAGGTTGGTCGTGAGCACGCCGGCCAGGCTCGACCAGGTCGCCTGGTCGACGGCCTCGGGCTGGATGTTGCCGTCCCGGCGGGAGAGGGGCGCCATCACCGGCCGCAGGCCGGCCGCCAAGGCGACGAAGAAGATGACGTCGTCGGTCACCGGCGACATCAGGAGCCGGTCGCCCGGGGTGAGCCAGGTGCGGAAGGCCAGGTACAACGCCATCCGCCCGGAGGGTACGAACAGGCACTCCCGGCCGGTCCGGTCGCGCAGGATCGCCTCGATGTCCTGTTCGGGGTGGCCGCTCATGCCCCACCGGGCGGCCGCCGCCCATATCGCCTGGCCCGGAGGGCCCTGACGGTCTTGACCAGGCCGTCAGGAGTTCGGCTGCGCAGCCTGGAACGCGCGTCGTGGGCTCCGACCGTGGCCATCCAGGCCAGCGAGCCCCGGGGTCCGGGAGCGGCCAGGTGAACGTTCCGCACGTGATGGACGGAGGTGCCCCACCGTCGCTTGAAGTCCTCGGTCCCGCCGAGGAAGTCGTAACTGCGCAGGCCCTCCTCGATGGCTGCCTTGATGGCGTGCGCGCGCAGCACCACCCCGAGCCCACCGATCCCGGGGGCGCGAAAGCCGGTGTCGTAGCCCTCCTGCAGGGAGTGGAGGACGCCGTCGTAGGCGACCCCGAACTGGGACGCCCGGATAACCCCGTCGACCTCCAGCTGCCAGAAGCGCAGCCTGCCCGATGCCAGCAGCCGCCTGGAGACGTCGAGGTAGAACCGTCGCATGCGCCGGTCGCCGAATGAGCCCGGGAGGCCCAGCGCCGTCCAATGGGCCTGGTGCATGCGGAACATGGCCTCCAGGTGTGGCCGCAGGTCGGCCTCGGAGGCGGTCAGGAGGTAGTGGACGGTGCAGGTGCGGTGGAGCTTGTTGGCCCGCTGACGGTAGGTCTGGCGGAACTTGGAGCCGACACCGGCCAGATAGGTCTCGAAGCTGTCGGGAAGCGCGACGGCGCTGCAGGCGTGCCGTTGCGCTCGGCTCCGCCCGGCCCGGGTCCGCAGCGGCGCCTCCAGCGCGCTCGCCGCCGGATCGCCTTCCACCAGGCCGGAGAGGTCGGCCACGTCCCAGCGGACGCCTTCGGCGGCCAGGTGGTCGGCCACCGCCTGCCCGACCGCCTGCTCGTGGCCGGCCCGTGCGATCAGGCCGAGGTACTCCGAGCCGACGCTGTGATCGCCCATGATCCCCAGTCGCCGGATCGGCAGGAGGGCCGTTCCGGGTGCGCGGTCCAGGTACAGCGGCGCCAGGCCGAGGGGCTCGCCGGTCGGCCCGGCCACCCGGAGCAGCCACGGCTCGGCGCCGTGTCCGAAGGCCGCCCACCACGACGTCACCCAGTCGCGGGTCAGGAAGACGCTCGGCCGGGCCGAGCCGGCGAGGACGGCGTCCCAGTCCTCCAGGCGTTGCCAGCGTTCGGGAGGCACGCGGGCGACGGTCAGCCCATCGGACCCTGACGCAGGCATCATCGGCGGCGCGCTCCGCTCGGACACGGACGTGGCATGAACCGCATGCATTGCACTGCTCCGCCTCATTGCCGGTGTACCTCGAGGCGGCTGCTGATGGTCCTGCTGAACGGGAGCGCCGTTCTCGCTGTCGACCCCTGGACGGTCCAGCCCGGGTCGGGCCGGATGGTCATCCCTTCCGGGGCGACCACCTCGATCTGGAGCCTGGGTGGCTCGACCATCGGTTGCGGGTCGGACGCCAGCTCGTAGGTCATCGGGTCGCCCGGCCGCCCAGGTGGTGGCGCCAGGTAGGTGACGGTGACGGTGACGGTGCGCCCGGGCGCGATCTCGGTGGCCACCCGGAGGAACGGCCGTCCGGCCTCCTCGGCCACCGCGGCCCTGACCGGCCGGCCGTCGGCCTGTACGGCGCCGAGCCTGGCCCCGGGCGGCAGGTAGGTCGCCACGGTCGCGGTGCTGTGCGGGGAGGTGGACCCGGTCCGCTGCCCAGGGTCGAGCCCACCCGAGACCGGGGCGCGGTTCTGCACCCGGATCGTCCGGGTCACCGAAGCGGACCCGTCCGGGCGGAGCTCGACGCGCTGGTCGATGCTGCGCCGCTGGAAGTAGTCGACCCGGCTGGCGTTCGTGTTGGCGGTGTAGACGGCCAGGTAGTCGTGCGCGACCGGCGCCAGGGCGCCGTCGAGCCCGGAGCGGCCGAGCACCGCCTGCACCGCGGGATTGGCCGCGTACACCTGCAGGTGCCGCTCGGCCGCCTCGGTGCCCAGGGCGTGCAGCTTCTCGAGCAGCAGCCGGCCGTCGAGGAAGCGCCGCAGGACGGCACCGACCAGCTGCTGGTTGTAGCGCCGGCGCTCGCTCGCCTCGGGCCACCGGTCATAGGACCCCCGCATCGTCAGCCGGCTGACGTTGCCCGCCGTGACCTGCCCGTAGGCGGGCACCTCGACCGGTCCGGTGGCCCGCAGCAGCGCCCGCATGGCCAGGGGGTCGACAGCCACCACGCCGTCGGGCCGCATGCCGGTCAAGGCCCGGTAGGCCCGGAGCAGCTCCTCCCCTGAGGTGGGGAAGTGCGGGGAGGAGTTCGCCAAGGAGAAGTCATCGAACCGCCCGGCGGCCGACCAGGGGTCACCCGGGGCGGCCGTCCAGCGGACGGTTGCGTGATGCAGGCTCACGCCGACGTCGCGCTCCTGGATCTCGATCCGGCCGCCGTCGACCCGGACCCTGACGGCGGCCAGTGGCGTCCCTCCGGAGGGACGCAGCTCCGCCGGCGTGGTCAGCACGACCAGGTAGGTGCGCGGCCGATCGCCACCCAGGGCCGCCGGAAGGACCTCGAGGGCGGGCATGAGCGAGCGCACCCGGTCGCTGAGCTGTTCCACCTGCCGCAGCCCGCTCGCCCGGGCGCCTGCCACCCCTGGCGCCAGCACGCCACCCCGGACCGCGCGCAGCTCGGTCTGGGCGGCGGCCAGCTCGCCCAGCAGGCTGTCCGCCTGCCGCCGCATCCTGGCCAGGGCGGCCAGGTCGACCCGCTGATCGCGGAACATGGCCGTGGCCGGCCGACCCGAGTCGGCCTGCTCGTAGAGGGCGACCCCGAGGCCGGCGGCTCGCGTTCCCCGCTGCGCCGCCCGGAGCAGGCGCCGGAGGTCGTCGACGCTCGCGGAGAGGACCGGGAGGCGGGCGGCGAGCCGCACGGGGCGCCGGTCGGCGGCCGCCTTCGCTCCGTCGAGGTGGCCCTGCGCCGCCTGGAGGGCGTTCCTGGCCGCGCCGGGATCGGCCGCGGCGAGGGCGGTGTCGACCCGGTTGAGCTCGGTCCGGGTCGCCCGAGCGGTCCGGTTCAGGTCGGCGGCCGACCGGAGCAGGCCCAGCGAGAACCAGGCGGCGAGCAGCAGCAGGACGGCGCCGCCGGTGACGAGCATGGTCCGGGTCGGCCGCTCGGCCAGGACGTCCCACCACGCGTGGAGGCGATCCGCCCAGGCGCCGAGGCGATCCCGCCCGGCCAGGTCCGGGGCGTCGTCCACGGAGAAGACGGGCACCGCCGCCTCCCGCGGCAACGGCGCGGAGAGGGCGTCGAGCAGCTCGGCGATCGCGAACGGCCGGGTGATGGTGAACCGCGCGGCGTCGGGCGGGAGGCTGCCCGCCCGCTCGCCGGCCTCCACGATCAGCACCAGCCGTCCGCGGTGGCGCCGGCGGACCTCGTCGTAGGCCGAGCGCCGCAGTTCGGGGGCGACGTCGAGGACCACCGTGACCGAGCTGCCGCTCGGCCAGTCGACGCTGCCGGGAGCCTGGACCCGCCGGAGGACCGCCCGTGACGGCCCGAGCGTCGCCTGCATGGCCGTGATCAGCGACGGGTCCGAGGAGAAGACGACGACTGGGCCGCTCGAGCCGAGGCGCCGGGCGCTAGCCGCCATGGTTGTTCCTCGCCTCCTGGAACCGCGAGGTCACGGTCTCGTCGACCCACCGGTCGGCCGTGGCCAGCCCTTGGATGGCTGGGCCGTCCCGGCGGTGTCGCTGCATGCCGACGGCCATGCGGATGACGGCCCCGACCGTGCGCAGCAGGATCACGATGTCCAGCCAGAGCGTCCAGCTCTCGATGTAGAAGTTGTCGAACCGGGCTCGCTCCGTCAGGGAGGTGTCGTCACCGCGAAGGCCGTGCACCTGGGCCCAGCCGGTGAGGCCGACCGGCAGCCGGTGCCGGTCGCGATAGCCGGCGATGTCGGCGCTGAAGCGCTCGGCGAACAGGGGCCGTTCGGGGCGGGGACCGACGAGGGACATGTCGCCGCGGATGACGTTCCACAGCTGCGGCAGCTCGTCGAGACTGGTCCGCCGCAGCCAACGGCCGATGGTCGTCTGATGCTCGGCGGTGGCCGTCCACGAGGAGGCGCCGTCGTGGTCGGTTCGCATGCTGCGGAACTTCAGCAGGTCGAACTGGCGGCCATCCTGACCGATACGACACTGCCGGAAGAGGATCGGGCCCGGGCTGCTCAGGCGGACGGCGACCGCGATCAGCCCCAGCAGCGGCAGGCTCAGGAGGAGCGTGCCGCCCGCCAGGACCACGTCGAAGCCCCGCTTGGCCCGCCAGGCCGCGCTGTGGAGCACTGAGCGGCGCACGCGGTGCAGCGGGATCCCCCAGATCTGATCGGTGCCCGACCCCGCCGGGCTCATGCCGATGTCGAAGAACCGGGGGACGACGTGGATCTCGACGTCGTTGACCACCGCGGTCCGCATGATGCTCACCCAGTCCGCCTCGCGCACCCGCCCGAACGCGACCACCACCCGCTGCACGTCGAACCTCCGCAGCACGCTCTCCAGGTGGCTTACCGGCCCCAGGTAGGGCAGCGGGAGGCTTCCGTCGGTCGAGGGTGCGTCCAGGAAGCCAATCGGCTCCAGTCCGTATTCGGGCCGCTGGCGCATCAGCCGGGCCAGCTCCAGCGCGACCGGCCCGGCTCCGACGACCAGGGTGGTCTCCCTGAGGATGCCCTTGCGACGGGCCAGCCGGATGGAGCCGTACGCCGCCGCCCGGGCCGCACAGAGTGCGGGCGCCGTGGCCAGGAGCTGCAGCAGCGCGAGCTGCTCGAGGCCGACCAGCGCGAACGGCGCGCACAGCAGGGCCGGCAGGCCCAACCGCGTCATGAGGGCCGGCACCTCGGACAGCACCTGCAGGGAGATGCGCGGACGATAGGCGCCGGAGACGGTCAGCGAGGCCAGGACGCAGCCGGCGTACGCCCATCCGGCCACGGTTGCGGGACCGGTGGTGGCCACCATCGCCAGCAGGATCGCGGCGGCGTCGGTCACCAGGAGCAGCGACCGGGCCCGGCGCCGGCTCGGCGATCCGGGGCTCCGGCGAGGGTGCAGCTTGATCACCGGGGCGCGAAGGCGCCGGGCCGTGCCCTGGCCGCGTCGCGACCAGGGGGACCGGGCCAGGTCGGGCCGGCCGTCCGGTGCCTGCCGGCCGTTCTGGGCCTCGTTCTGCGGGCCGGGCGACGTCATGGCCGGCTGGTCACGAGCAGGCGCCGCCGAGCCGAGGCGATCGCGTAGGCTCGCTCGAGGGCCTCGCGCTGCGCGGCCGGCTGGTGCTGTTCGACAAGCCGCCGTGACCGCGTCCGAAGCGCTTCCCGGGCCGGTCGGTCCAGGAGCGACCGGGCCACGGCCACCAGCTCCTCGGGGGTGTCGCAGAGCGCCGGCCCTTCGAGGACCTCCAGCGCGGGAATGCGCCTGGCCACGATCGGAAGGTCGAGCGCAGCGGCCTCCAGCACGCTGACCGGGAATCCCTCCCATGCCGCCGTGTGGGCATAGGCGTCCGCGGTGGCCAGGTGGTCGAGGGCCGCCTGCCTGGGCAGCCAGCCGGTAACCAGCGCGCCCGCCTCGCGGAGCGCCCGTTCCTCCTCGGGTCGGCCGCCGCCAACCCAGGTCCACTCGATCGGCAGCCCTCGAGCCTGGCTGAGCCGGGCGGCACGACCGAAGAAGTCAGGTCCCTTCTGGGGCGAGATTCGTCCCAGCATGGCCAGCCGCAGCCCGACACGGGGCCCGGCCTGCCCGGGTGGGCCGGAGGGACGCGGCCGCAGGTCACGGACGATGTTCGGCAGGTGGACGACCGCCTGGCGACCCGGGAGGCGCGCGGCCAGCTCCGCCTCCCGAGGACCGACCGCGGCCACGCAGCCACCGCCGAGGCTGAGGGCGGCCTCGACGACCCAGTAGGTGCCGCGCACGATCGCCGGCACGTCGCGGCGCTCGAACGGGTAGGCGTGTGGGGTGTACACCATCGAGCCAACGGGCGGCCGGGCGAACAACCTGACGTACACGCCCGCATAGGTCGAGTGGGCATGGACGAGGTCGGGACGCAGCGTCCGCACCCAGTGGCGCACGGTCCGGATCTGGGCCAGCCTGCCTTCTGGAAGCCGGAGCACCCGCAGCGCCAGGCGCTCCAGGTCATCTCCGGTCTGTGCCGACGGGCGCCGGTAGGCCAGGACCGTGTGGCGATGGTCCGGGGTGCTCCGGACATAGTCCTCGAGGGCCGTCGCGATGCCGGACCCGAGCGCCTCGACAACGTGGAGGACGTGAAGTCCAGACGGGGTGCGCCCTGTGGGGCTGGCCGGCGGCGGGAGCCGAAGGAGATCGCTCGCGTTGCTGATGGGACCGGTCATCGTCGATTGAAACGCTCCGATGCTTGCTCTCGTTTCTTCCTATCGGGGTTTTGTTTCATGCCTGCAAAGCCCGTCCTACGGGCGACGAATAGGGGTACCACTCAACCAGCCGCGTCAGCCCGAGCGGCTGGCACTGATCGAGCCATGATTGGCTTGAAGGGACCGGTAATTTCGCGTCGTCATGCTAACAAACTTCGGAGAAAGCGCCTCTTCGGCGGATGCGAGTCGCATCGGACAGCGCTTCTTGCCTACTCAGGAAGCATGCCCGCCAAACATGATCTTCGAATCCAGTTTCCCAAAAATGAACCGATTCGGACCCAGTTCAATTTAGCTTGAAATGCTGCGCCGTGTTGCTGGAGCAAAGCGCCGTTTCGCCTCGCTGGTCGCGGAGAAGCCCAGCCATCGGCATGCTGTTCGACAGGGGGAAATGTGGAGCGCCCGTCAGCGCAGCTCCTTCAGCAGAGCTCGGACGCCGTCGTCGTCATCCGGCTCGGGGACGGGCTGATCGTCGATGTCAACGAGGCCCTCTTCGCGATCACCGGGCACCGGGCCGAGGACCTGATCGGGAGGAACAGCCACGAGCTCCTGATCTGGAGCACGGTGGCTGGTCGCCCGGAACCGGCGGCTGGGCTGCGCGAGCTCAGGTCGTCCGGTGAGGTGCCGGCCGGGTTCCGGACCCGGGCCGGCGAGCTGCGGGTTGGGAGCCTCTCGGTGCTGGTGGTGGATGTCGAGGGCGGCCGCCATGCCGTCTGCACCCTCCGTGCCGGCAGGGACCCGACGGGGGCCGAACGGCGCGGCATCGCCCAGCTCGAGCTCAGGCGGATCCTCCGGAGCGGAGGTGCCTGGCTGGAGATGGCCCGGGCCGCCCTGCAGGTGCTCGGGGAGTGCCTGCGATGGGAGCTCGGGGCCGCCTGGGAGGTCGATCGAGCGGCCGGGGTCCTGCGCTGCGTCCATGTCTGGTGCGCGCCGGTGGGCTGTCCGGAGGCGCTGGCCGAGGGAAGCGCCGGGATGGCCGTTCGGGCCGGCGAGGGCATGGTCGGGCGGGCCTGGAAGACCGGGGGGGCCGCCTGGGTTCCGGACGTGCTGGTGGACCCGGCGCTCGTGGGGACCCGGTCAGCGGATGGCCGTGCCCCCGTGCACGGCTGGGTCGCGGTGCCCGTGCCGGGCGACGGCGAGATCCTCGGGGTGCTCGAGCTGGTGAGCCGGGCGGTCCGCAACCGGGACGAGGAGACGCTGCACATCCTGCAGTGGCTGGGATCCCACCTCGGAACGGTGGCTGTGGGCGGAATGCCGGACGACCTGGAAGGGGCGACGGTGCCGGGCCTGGAGCTCCAGCGGGACCCGCCGCCGGTGCTGCACGAGCTGGCCCGCAGCGTCGGCAGGCTGAACCGCCTGCTGGAGGACTTCATGGAGGCCGACCGGCCTGAGCGAGGGCCGCGGTCCGGGGAGGCGGCGGCCGGTGGCGGTGAGCGCGGACTGACGGCCGGGCTGACCCTCAAGGCGGTGAGCGAGCGGACCGGCATCCCGGCGGCGACGGTCCGCACCTGGGAACGACGGTACCGCTTCATCCACCCGAGCCGCTCCCCCAGCGGCTACCGCATCTACAGTGAGGAGGACATCGCCCGGATCCTGGAGGTCAAACACCTGCTCGACCAGGGCGTCAGGATCAGCGAGGCGATGGCCGCGGTGCGAGGACGGGCACCGGAGGACGAGGGCGGCTAGGCAGCGGCCGTCAGACCCCGGGGGTGACGTCCGACACCGGGCGGCCGCCGATGGCGACCGTGCGCCGGAGCAGGTCGCGGGCCCCGACCAGCCGCCCGGCGGCCGGGCCCAGCCCCTCGGCCGCGCTGCCTGCCAGCGCCAGCTCCAGGGCCTCCAGGTGCCGGTCGAGCAGCCCGGCCACCTCGGCCGCGACCGGGGCCTGGAGCCCGAGGGCGCGCAGGTGGTCGGCCAGGAACCGGTAGGCGTCGCGGGCCGCGGCCGCGTCCTGGGCGCCGCCGGGCTGCTCCGGGCCGGGGCGGCAGCGTTGGATGGCGGCCTCGGCGGCCGGCTGGAGGGCGGCCGCCCGCTCGGTCAGGGCGAGCAGGGCGTCGCGGCCGGCCGGGTTGGCCCGGGCCCACTCGGCCACCGACGGCGGATCCACGTCCGGTCCCTCAGGTCGCCTCGATGATGGCGATGGTGGCCCCGGTGGGGACGGTCTGGCCCTCGGCGACCTCCAGGCCGGCCACGGTGCCCGCCTGGTGGGCGGTGACGTGGTTCTCCATCTTCATGGCCTCCAGCACGACCAGGGTCTGCCCGGCCTTGACGGTGTCGCCCTCGGCCACCAGCACCTTGACGATGGTGCCCTGCATGGGGGTCTTGACGACCTCCTTGCCGGGCCCGCCGGACTCGGCCCGGGCCCGCTCCAGGGCCTTCTCCGAGCGGGGGGTGCGGATCCGCTCCGGCACCTTGACCGGCTCCTGGGGGAACAGGTCGACGTCGAAGCGCTTGCCCTCCAGCTCGATGACCAGCCGCCGGGGCGGCGGCTTGGCCGTCGGCGGGCCAGCCCCCTCCAGGGTCGCCGGCTCCAGCGACGACAGGTCCATGCCCTCCTCGACCAGCACGGTGGAGACGTCGCCGGCCACGAACGCCGGGTCCCGCATGGCCAGGCGGTGGAACGGGATGGTGGTGGGCACGCCCTCGATCTGGAACTCGTCCAGGGCCCGCAGCATCCGCCGCCGGGCCTGGTCGCGGTCCTCGCCCCAGACGATCAGCTTGGCCAGCAGCGAGTCGTAGGCCTGGGGGACGGTGAAGCCGGCCCGCACGCCGGCGTCGACCCGCACCCCTGGCCCGGACGGCTCCCGCCAGCCGGTGATCGGTCCCGGTGCCGGCATGAACCTGGCCCCCGGGTCCTCGGCGTTGACCCGCACCTCGATGGCGTGGCCGCGGGCCACGACCCCGTCGTAGGCGGCCGGGATGCCCTCGCCGGCGGCCACCCGGAGCTGGGCCTGGACCAGGTCGATGCCGGCGGTCAGCTCGGTGACCGGGTGCTCGACCTGGAGCCGGGTGTTCATCTCCAGGAAGTAGAACTTGTGGGTGGCCGGCTCGTAGAGGAACTCGATGGTGCCGGCGTTCTCGTAGTCGGCCGCCCGGGCGATGTCGCAGGCCGCCTTGCCCAGGGCGACCCGGACCTCCTCGGGCAGGCCGGGCGCTGGCGCCTCCTCGATCAGCTTCTGGTGGCGGCGCTGGAGCGAGCAGTCGCGCTCGCCCAGGAACACCACCTCGCCGCGCCCGTCGGCCAGGACCTGGGCCTCGACGTGGCGGGGGGCCTCCAGGTAGCGCTCGGCGTAGATCTCGTCGCGGCCGAAGGCGGCCTTGGACTCGCGCCGGGCCGACTCCAGCCCGGCGGCCACCTCGTCGGCGCCGCGGACCACCTTCATGCCCCGGCCGCCGCCGCCGAAGGCGGCCTTGAGGGCGAGCGGGTAGCCGTGCCGCTCGGCGAAGGCCAGCGCCGCCTCGGGGCCG
>CALGFH010000068.1 GCA_937881255.1 uncultured Actinomycetes bacterium | reverse complement strand
GCTCCAGCGCCATCCGGTTCGCCAACGAGCTGCGGGCCTTCATCGAGGTCGACGGCGACGGCGAGGTCACCGGGCACGGGCACCTCGGCCGGGGGCACATGGGCCACACCCGCATGCGGCTGGCCGGGATCGGCCTGACCTTCTGCGGGGTCAGCTTCCCCGACCTGCGCGGGGAGCCGGAGGTCGGCGACGGGGTCGTGCGGTTCACCCAGACGGCCGGCGGCCAGCCGGGCATGCCCTCGCCCCGGCGGGTCCGGCGGCGGCCGTATCTCCAGGTCTCCGGGCCGGTGGTGTGGTCGACCCTGGCCCTGGAGATCCGGGCCGACGGCACGGCGAAATTCGAGGTCGTCGGGGCCAGCTCGTTCCCGCGGCACTGGATCTACGGCCACGACGGCACCCTCCAGGCCAAGACCGGGCTGATCGACTTCGACACCTGGTACCGCGAGTCCTTCGGCGAGAAGAACCCCTGGGGCGACGAGGAGTCGCCGGCGGTGGTCACGGCCGTCGAGACCGAGCTGGAGCGGGAGCTGTCGGCCATCATCATCGGCTCCGACCCGCCCTTCCGGCGGCTGCGCACCGGCGAGGCCCTGGTCTCCCAGGGCGACCCCGCCAACGAGCTCTATCTCCTGTTCGACGGGGTCCTGGCCGTCGAGCAGGACGGCCGCCAGGTCGCCGAGGTCGGCCCGGGGGCCATCCTGGGCGAGATGGCCCTGCTCGAAGGGGGCCGCCGGACGGCCACCCTGCGGGCGGTGACCCGCTGCCGGGTGGCGGTCGTGCCCGGCGACCGGGTCGACCGGGACGCCCTGGCCGAGGTGGCCCGGCGCCGCCGGGACGGGGGCTGAGCGGGCGTGGGGGGACGATGCTGACCTGCGCGAACTGCGGCGAGCAGAACCCGGAGCGGGCCCGGTTCTGCCTCAACTGCGGCGCCCCCCTGGCCTCCGAGCAGCGGCGCGGCGCCCGCAAGGTGGTCACCGTGGTCGTCTGCGACGTCACCGGCTCGACCGCGCTGGGGGAGCGGCTCGACCCGGAGTCGCTGGGGCGGGTCATGGCCCGCTACTTCGAGCGGACCCGGGCCGTCCTGGAGCGCCACCACGGGCTGGTCCAGAAGTTCATCGGGGACGCGGTGGTGGCCGTGTTCGGGGTCCCGGTGGTCCGCGAGGACGACGCCCTGCGGGCGGTCAGGGCGGCCGCGGCCATGCAGGACGCGGTGGCCGAGCTGGATGTCGAGGGCCCGGCGATCGAGGTCCGCATCGGGGTCAGCACCGGCGAGGTGATGGTCGAGGAGGCGGGCGGCGACCCGCTGGTCATCGGCGACGCCGTCAACCTGGCGACCAGGCTCCAGGCGGCCGCCGGCCCCGGGGAGGTCCTGCTCGACCGCCGCACCTGGCACCTGTCCCGCGACGCCCTGGTCGCGGCCGAGGTCGAAGGGATGGACGGGGGTGCCTGGCGGCTGGTCGACGTGTCCCCGGACGCGCTCGGGCACGCCCGGCGCTCGGACAACCCGCTGGTGGGGCGGCTGGCCGAGCTGCAGCTGTTCGACTGGGTGTTCCAGCGGGCGGTCAGGACCTCGACCTGCCACCTGCTGACCGTGCTCGGCCCGGCCGGGGTCGGCAAGTCGCGGCTGGTCGCGGCGGCCGTCGACGCCCTCGACGACACCGCCACCGTCCTCTTTGGCCAGTGCTCCTCGGACGCCGAGGGGAGCAGCTTCTGGCCGGTGGCCGAGATCGTCCGCCGGGCGGCCGAGATCAAGACCGCCGACTCGCCCGAGCAGGCCGAGGCCAAGCTGGAGGAGCTGCTCGACGACCCCCCGGAGGGGTCCGGGGAACCCCAAGGGGGTGCCCCGGTGAATCGGGAGGCCGAGCGGGTGGCCGACCGGCTGGGGCGGCTGATCGGGCTGCGGCCGGACCCGGTGACCTCCGAGGACGCGGTCTGGGCGGTGCGCCGGTTCCTCGAGGTGCTGGCCGAGCGGAACCCGCTGGTGGTGGTGATCGACGACCTCCACTGGGCCCAGCCGGCCCTGCTCGACCTGGTCGAGCAGGTGGTCGCCCTGGCCCGGGAGGCCCCCATCCTGCTGGTCGCGGTGGCCCGGCCCGAGCTGCTGGAGCAGCGGCCCGGCTGGTCGGGCGGGCGGCTGAACGCCAGCACCATGCTGCTGGAGCCGCTGGCCGCCGAGGAGTCGGCCACCCTGCTCGAGCACCTGGCCGGCGACGCCGCCCTCCCGGCGGACGCCACCGACCGGATCACCCGGACGGCCGAGGGCAACCCGCTGTTCCTGGAGGAGCTGCTGGCCATGCTGATCGAGGAGGGCCGGCTGCGCCGCGACGGCGAACGGTGGGTGGCCAACGACCTGGCCGCGGCCAGCACCCCGCCGACCATCCAGGCCCTGCTGGCCGCCCGCCTGGACCGGCTGGCCGGCGAGGAGCGGGCCCTGCTGGACCGGGCCTCGGTGATGGGCCAGGCCTTCGACCGGGCGGCGGTGCTCGCCCTCACCCCGGAGCCGGCCCGGGCCGAGGCCGACGCCCACCTGCTGGCCCTGGTCCGCAAGGAGCTGCTGCGCCCGGCCCCGGCCCCCCTGGGCGGCCGCGACGGCTTCCAGTTCCGCCACCAGCTGGTCCGCGACGCCGCCTACGACTCGCTGCCCAAGCAGACCCGGGCCGAGCTCCACGAGCGCTACGCCGACTGGCTGGCCGGGGCCTTCGCAACCAGAGGCGGCGAGGTCGGGGAGGTGCTCGGCTGGCACCTGGAGCGGGCCTACCGGTTCCTGACCGAGCTCGGCCCGGCCGACGACCACGGCCGCCGGGTCGCGGCCGCCGCCGCCGCCCAGCTGGCCGCGGCCGGCCACACCGCCACCGGCCGGGGCGACCTGCCGGCCGCGGCCAACCTGCTGGAACGGGCCATCGCCCTGCTCCCGGTGGGCGACCGGTCCCGGCTCCAGCTGCTCACCGACCTCGGCGAGGTCCTGGTCCTCAACGTCGAGACCGACCGGGCCGAGCGGGTCCTGGACGACGCCCTGGCCGCCGCCGAGCGCACCGGCGACCAGGGGCTGGCCGCCCACGCCACCCTGGGCAAGCTGGAGCTGCGCCTGGACTCGCCCGACCGCGGCCCCGAGCGCTACCGGGCCGACGTCCAGCGGGTCCTGTCCCTGCTGGAGGGGCTGGGCGACGAGCAGGGCCAGTCGCGCGCCTGGCGGCTGCTCGGGCTGGACAGCTACCTGCGCTGCCAGATCGGCCGGGCCGAGGACGAGTTCCAGCGGGCGGTCGAGCACGCCCGGGTCGCCGGCGACCGGCGGGTCGAGGCCGGCAACCTGTACGCCCTGGTCCAGGCGGCCTTCTGGGGCCCGACCCCGGTGGCCGAGGGCATCCGCCGCTGCCAGGAGATCCGCGGCCGGGCCGAGGGCAGCTACCGGGTGGAGATGGCCGCCCTCCACACCCTGGCCGCCCTCCACGCCATGGCCGGTCGCATCGACCAGGCCCGCGCCCTGGGCGAGGAGGCCGCCCAGATCGCCGGCAAGCTCGGCCCCAGCCGCTTCGCCGCCATCTGCGCCCAGTTCCTCGGTCAGGTCGAGCTGCTGGCCGGCGACCCGGCGGCGGCCGAGCGCTGGCTGCGCTGGGGCGCCGGCATCCTCGAGCGGATGGGGGAGCGGGGGCTGCGGGCCGAGATGACGGCCAACCTGGCCAGGGCCCTGGCCGCCCAGGGCCGCGACGACGAGGCCATGGAGCTGGCCGGGCTCAGCGGCGAGCTGGCCGTCCGCGACGACCTGTACTCCCAGGTCGAGCGGCGCGGCCCCCTGGCCCTGGTGCTGGCCGGGCGGGGCCGGCTGGACGAGGCCGAGCGGCTGGCCGCCGAGGCGGTCGAGCTCGCCGCCGACACCGACATGCTGGCCATGCGGGCCGGAGCCCTGCTCGACCTGGGCAGGGTGCTGCGGCTGGCCGGCCGGGGCGCCGAGGCCGGGCCGCTGGCCGGCCAGGCGCTGGAGCTGGCCGAGCGCAAGGGCCACCTGGTCGCCGCCGGCCAGGCCAGGGAGCTGCTCGATGCCTGACAACGGCCCGGCCGGCGGGGCCGGTGGCTCGCTGGTGGCCGCCCTGGGGCGGGACGAGGGACGCCGGTCCGAGGCCACCCCGGCGCCCCTGCGCCGCGACGTCGGCCTGCTCGGGCGCCTCCTCGGGCAGGTCCTGGAGGAGGCCGGGGGGCCGGAGCTGCTGGCCGACGTGGAGCGGCTGCGCCGGGCGACCATCGAGCTGCGGGCCGCCGACGGCCACCGGCGCGAGGCCCGGGCCCGGGTGGTCGAGCTGGTCGCCTCCTTCGACCTGGACCGGGCCGAGCTGGTGGCCCGGGCCTTCACCGTCTACTTCCAGCTGGTCAACCTGGCCGAGGAGCAGCACCGGGTCCGGACCCTGCGCGAGCGCAACCTGGCCGCGCTGACGGTCCGGGAGTCGTTCGCGGCCGCCGTCGAGGAGGTCACCGGGGCGGCCGGCGAGGACGGCCTGGCCGGCCTGCTGGAACGGCTCGAGGTGGCGCCGGTGCTCACCGCCCACCCGACCGAGGCCAGGCGCCGGGCCGTGGTCGACGCCCTGCGCCGGGTCGCGGTCGAGCTGTCCCGTCTGGACGCCCCCCGCCTCCCCGGTGACGACCAGGCGACCGCCACCCGGCGGCTGCTGGAGGAGATCACCGGCCTGTGGCGCACCGCCCAGCTCCGCCGCGACCGGCCGACCCCGCTGGACGAGGTCCGCTCGGTCATGGCGGTGTTCGACGCCACCTTGTTCCGGCTGGTCCCGGCCACCTACCGGTCGCTGGAGCAGGCCCTCCGCGGCGAGGCCAGCGGGACCGGGCCACCGCCCTTCCGGGCCTATCTGCGCTGGGGGAGCTGGGTCGGGGGTGACCGCGACGGCAACCCCAGCGTCACCGCCGGGACGACCAGGGCGGCCATGGCCATCCAGGCCGACCACGTGCTGCGCGGGCTGGAGGCGGTGACCAGGCGGGTCGGCCACGCCCTGACCGTCGCCGGCGGCTCGACCCCGCCCGCGCCCGAGCTGGTCGCCTCCCTGGCGCGCGACCGGGCCGACTTCCCGGGCCCGGCCGCCGCCATCGCCACCCGCTGGCCGGACGAGCCCTACCTCCAGAAGCTGCTGCTGGCGGCCGAGCGGCTGGCCGCGACCCGGGCCGCCCTGCTCCGGGGCGCCGGCGAGGCGGGCCGGGGCTACGCGGACGCCGGGGAGTTCCTGGCCGACGTGCGGCTGGTCCAGGCGTCGCTGGCCGCGGCCGGTGCCGCCCGGCTGGCCTACGGGGAGCTGCAGCACCTGGCCTGGCAGGCCGAGACGTTCGGGTTCCACCTGGCCTCCCTGGAGATCCGCCAGCACGCGGCCGTCCACGCCGAGGCCCTGGCCGAACTGGCCCCCGACGCCGCCGGCGACGCCGTCGCCCTCGACCGGCTCGCGGTGGAGGGCTGGGCCGAGGAGCCCGCGGAGGTCAGCGGGGGGACCCAAGAGGTGCTCGACACCCTGCGGGTGATGGCCGAGCTGCAGGCCCGCTACGGCCCCGACGCCTGCCGGCGCTACGTGGTCAGCTTCAGCCGCTCGGCCGCCGACCTGGCCGCGGTCCGGGCCCTGGCCCGCCTGGCCGTGCCCGACGGCTCGCTGGAGCTGGACGTGGTCCCGCTGTTCGAGTCCCGGGCCGACCTGGAGCGGGCCTGCGACGTGCTCGACGACTACCTGGCCCTGCCGGGTGCGGCCGCCTGGCTGGAGGGCCGGGGCCGGCGCCTGGAGGTCATGCTCGGCTACTCGGACTCGGCCAAGGACGCCGGCTTCCTCTCTGCCAACGTGGCCCTCTACCAGGCCCAGGGCGGCCTGGCCGCCTGGGCGGCGGCCCGCGGCGTCGACCTGGTCCTGTTCCACGGCCGCGGCGGCGCCCTGGGCCGCGGCGGCGGCCCGGCCGGCCGGGCGGTCCGCGGTCAGGCCCCCGGCTCGGTCGCCGGTCGCTTCAAGGTCACCGAGCAGGGCGAGGTCATCTACGCCCGCTACGGCAACCTGGCCATCGGCCACCGCCACCTGGAGCAGGTCACCAACGCCGTCCTCGGCGCCTCCACCCCCATCGCCCAGGCGGCCGTGGCCGCCGCCGAGGGCCGCTACCTGCCCACCGCCACCGCCATGGCCTTCGCCGCCGAGACGGCCTGGCGGGGCCTGGTCGAGAAGGCGGGCTTCGCCGAGTTCTTCGCCACCGTCACCCCGATCAAGGAGCTGGGCCTGCTCCAGATCGGGTCGCGCCCGGCCCGGCGCGGGGCGGGAGCATCGGGGGACGGCCTGGTCGACCTGCGGGCCATCCCCTGGGTGTTCGCCTGGAGCCAGAACCGCTGCAACCTGCCCGGCTGGTACGGGCTCGGCACCGGGCTGGAGGTGGTCGCCCACCAGCAGCACGGGCTGACCCTGCTGCGCGAGATGTACGCCTCCTGGCCGTTCTTCCGCTCCCTGATCGAGAACGCCGAGATGAGCCTGGCCAAGGCCGACCCCCTGGTGGCCGAGTCCTACCTGGAGCTGGGCGGGCGGCCCGACCTGGTCGCGGCCATCCGGGAGGAGTTCCGGCGGACCCGGGTGCTGGTCATCGAGACCACCCAGGCCGGGCGGCTGCTCGGCCACCGGCCGGTGCTGCGCCAGGCCGTCGACCTGCGCAACCCCTATGTCGACGCCCTCTCCTTCCTGCAGGTCCGCTTCCTCACCGACCTGCGCAACGGCCTGGACGGGGACGAGGCGGCCCGGGCCGCCGGCCTGGTCCTGCTGACCGTCAACGGTGTCGCCGCCGGCCTCCAGAACACCGGCTGAGCCGATGCCGGCCGGCCTGCCCGGGGCGTTCGAGGCCCGCATGCGCGAGCTGCTCGGCCCGGAGGCGCCGGCGTTCCTGGCCAGCTACCGGCGGCCGGCCCAGCGGGCGGTCAGGGCCAACCCGCTCAAGCTCGACCCCGACGCCCTCCCGGGCCTGCTCGGGATCCCTCCCGACCCGGTGCCGTGGTGCCCGGAGGCCTGGTTCCTCCCCGAGGGCGTCCGGGTCGGCGACACCCTGGCCCACGCGGCCGGGCTCTGCTACGTCCAGGAGCCGTCGGCCCTGGCCGTCGGGGAGGCCCTCGACCTCCGGCCCGGCCAGCGGGTGCTCGACCTGGCCGCCGCCCCCGGCGGCAAGGCCACCCTGGCCGCCGGCCGGCTCGGTGGCCACGGGGTGGTGGTGGCCAACGAGGTCCAGCGCGGCCGGGTCCAGGCCCTGGCCGACAACCTCGACCGCTGGGGCTCGCCCCGGACGGTCCTGGCCGGCGACACCGTGGCCCGGCTGGCCGCGGCCCTGCCCGGGGCGTTCGACCGGGTGCTGCTGGACGCCCCCTGCTCGGGCGAGGGCCTGTTCCGTCGCAACCCGGCCGCCGCCGCCCAGTGGCGCCCCGGCCACGTGCCGGGCAGCGCCGAGCGCCAGCGCGGCCTGCTCGCCGACGCCGCCCGCCTGGTCCGCCCGGGCGGCGTGCTGGTCTACTCCACCTGCACCTTCGCCCCCGAGGAGAACGAGCAGCAGGTCGCCGGGTTCCTGGCCGCCAACCCGTCCTGGGAGCTGCTGCCCATCCCCATGCACCCCGGCTTCGCCCCCGGCCGCCCCGACTGGTCCCCCGGCGGCCCCCCCGAGCTCTCCCGCACGGTCCGCCTCTGGCCCCACCACCTCCGCGGCGAGGGCCACTTCATCGCCAAGCTGGCCCGCCCCGCCGGGTCCCCGGGGGATGGCGACCTCGCCGCGCCCCCGGGGGAGAGTGGGAGCCTTGCCTCTCGTGGGCGGCCCCCCCGGAGGGGGAGCGTAGCCGACCGGGAATGGGAGGGCGCACGGTTGTCCACAGCCCACCGGGAACGCGTGGGCGCGGGGGGTTCCGCAGCCCCCCGGGAGGTGCTGGAGGCCTGGCGAGGGTTCGCGACCGAGGCGCTTGAGGATGCGCCGGAGGAGGTCTCGGTCGTGGGGGAGCGGGCCTACCGCCTGGCCGACCCGGAGCTGGCCGGGGCCGGGGCGCGGCTGGTCCGGCCGGG
>CALGFH010000067.1 GCA_937881255.1 uncultured Actinomycetes bacterium | reverse complement strand
CGGTCGATCCGGTCGCGGACGCGGCGCAGCAGCGCGAGGTCGCGCAGGTGCTGCGCCGAGGCGGGTCTGCTGGTCACCTGCGAGATCGTGCCACGTCGCGCCCGGAGTTGCCTAGCGCCACCGGCGCGCCCTCAGGCCGGCGCACGGCCGACGGCGAAGCGGAACGCGTTGTCGAGGCGGTAGCCGCCGGTGGCGGTGCGGAACGGCCGGGCGGCGGCCAGCACCGTCGGTGCGGTGGCCGCCATGGTGGCCGGGTCCTCGCCCATGAGCACCCCTCGGACGAGGGTGCCGTCGTCGGGAACCTCCCAGGGAAGCTCGACCAGTCCCCCGGTCACGTCGTCGAGGCCGGCGTCGGCGAGCAGGCGCTCCAGGCCGCCGGGCCGGCGCAGGTCGCCGTCGGGCAGGGGCGCCTCGCCGGCGGCGGTGGCGACGGCGGCCTCGAGCGTGCTCAGGTCGTTGCGGTCGCCCTCGGCCCAGTTGGCGACGGCCACGTGGCCGCCTGGTCGCGCGACCCGGGTGCACTCGGCGAGGGCGTCCAGGGTGTCGTCGGCGAACTGCAGGGCGTTGAAGGCCGTCACCACGTCGAAGCTGCCGTCCGGCCAGGGAAGGTGCTCGAAGGTGCCGGGACGGACATCGGCGGCGGGGACGCGGGAGCGGGCCAGCTCGACCATGCCGGGCGCCGGGTCGACGCCGGCCGGTGCCGCGCCGAGGCGGCCGAGGTGGGCCAGGAGCTCGCCGCTGCCGCAGCCCACGTCCAGCACCCGCGTGCCCGGGCCGATCCCGGTCGCGGTGACGACGGCATCCCAGGCGGGGCCGGCGAAGCCGCCCCAGAGCGCGGACCAGTCGGCGGCCACGGCGGACCAGCGGTCCGGATCGGCTCCGTCCATACGGCCCTCCCCCGTCGGCTGGGCCTATCGCAGCACGGCGCGCAGGCGGGTGGCGAACCCCTCGGGGTCCTCGAGGAAGCCGATGTGGCCCCCGGGGAACGACACCGGGTCGGTGCCCAGGGCCGTGGCCAGCGCTCGCGAGGTGAGGTCGCAGAGCTGGCCGCCCGAGGCCTCGCCTGGCTGGTCCTGTCGATTCCGCTGAACAAGGCGATGGCCTGCCCGATCGACCAGCCCCTGTTCACCTACGCCGACGAGGCCGTGCGCGTCTTCCTGGCCGCCTACGGCTCCCCCGGCGACGACCTGACCACGTTGGCAAGGTCGCCGCCGGCGCGGTCAGCCGAGCGGGTCGCTGTAGCCGATGTGGACGTGGCCCTGGTGGCCCTCGTCGGAGAAGTAGGGGCGGCGCCCGATCTCGAACGGGGAGCCGACCTCCGAGGGCCGCAGCGGGCCCTGGAGGCCGTCCAGCCAGAGGGCCAGGTCGCGCGCGGCCGCGCTGGCCCGCGACACCGGGCGGCCGTCGACCCGGTCGATGTCGACCGCCCGCCAGACGGTGTGGTTGGAGACCCGGGTGGTGCCCTTGACGAACCGGGAGTGGCCGGTGCGCAGGCAGCTGAGGCGGATGGTGTGGCGCTCGGCCAGGACGGCCAGCAGCGACTGGACCCGCAGGTCGAGGCGGCCCGAGGCCAGGTCGGCGGCCGGGTCGCAGCCGTGGCTGGCCGTGGTGGTGATGCGCGGGCTGGCCACCAGGGCGCGGACGAACGGGTCGCGGGCCGGCACCTGGGCGGGGGCGGCCCTGGTGTAGCCGCCGGCCAGGGTGACCACCTCGTGCACGTACCAGCAGGCGTTGTTGTAGCGGCGCAGGGCGGTGTGGAGGGCGGCCGAGCCGAGGACCTGGGGGCAGGGGTCGCGGCCGACGGCCTCGGGGCGGGCCAGGCCGTCGCCGCAGAGCTTGCGGGCGGCCGCCGGGACCGCGTGGGCCGGGTCGTAGACGTGGGCGCGCACGCCCGTCCCCCAGGTGTCCCAGGTGCTGGGCGGCCCGTTGGTCAGGTTGAACTGCATGGGGCCGGCGCAGCAGCCGGCACGGTTGATGCCGGTGCGGACCCCGGGGGCCGAGGAGCGGCCGTGGTCGGACTCGATCTTGCCGATGGCCGCCAGCACCTGCCAGGTCAGGGCCGGGCAGGTGCCGGCCGCGGTCACGTACCGGGCCAGGTAGGCGGGCGGGATGTCGGCCAGGGCGGCGTCGCTGGCCCCGATGTGGGGCCCGCGGCCCGCCTCCCCCGCCGGCGCGGCCTTGGCCGGTCCGGCTCCCCCGCCGGCCGCCCCGGCGACCGCCCGACCCACCGCCGCGGCCTCCCGCACCGGGAACCCGGGCGAGGCCACCCCGGCCAGCAGCCCGAGCAGCAGCAGCGCCACCACTCCCCCGCCGGCGACCCGCCCCCGCGCGTCCCAGCCGCCGCCGGGCCGGCGCCGGGCGCTCACCGGGCGCTCCAGCCGTCGGCGCCGTGGCGCAGCCGGACCAGCTCGGTGCGGAGCCGGCCGTGGCCGTGGTCGGCCAGGACCAGGACCCGCACCTCCTTGGCCGACAGGCGGTCCTGCTGGAGGGGCTTGACCTTGGCCCGGGGGACGCCGTGGCGGGCCGCGTACCAGGCGGCGGCCACGGCCGCCGGCCGCTCCCCCACCGGCGCGACCCGGGCCCGCCCGCGCAGGCCGCCCAGCTCGGCCGGGTCCTGCTTGCGCCGGGCGCCGGCCCCGCTCCGGGCGGCCGAGGGGCCCTGGGTGCCGCCGCCCGGCGCCTGCAGGGCCTGCCGGGCGGCCGCGGTCGGCACCTCGCCCCGGTCATACAGGCCCGTCACCACCACGGCCAGCAGCACCGTCAGCGCGGCCGCCCTGGCCAGGCGCCGCCCGGTCTCGCCGGTGGCCGCGGCCACGACCCGCCGGCCGAGGCCGAGGGCCACCGCGGTCGCCCAGCCGAGCACCGCCAGAGCCTGCGTGGTCCGCCGGGGGCGGGGGTTGGGGGGCTGGGCGGGCATCAGGCGGCACCTCCCCGGAGGATGGCGGGCTTGGCGGGGCGGTTGGCGGGCTGGCGGGGAGACCGGGGGCTGGGGAGGGCCTGGGGGCGGGCCGGGCGGTGGCGGCGGAGGTGGCGGATGGCCAGGGCGGCGGCCAGGAGGGGGGCGGTCGAGCCGGCCAGGAGCATGCCGAGGTAGGCGTCGGCGGCGTGGGTCAGCTCGGCCATCCGGATGACGACCAGGGCGGCCAGGGCGGTGGCGGCCAGCAGGGCCAGGGCGGCGGCCAGGGGGACCAGCCACCAGCGGAGGACGGCGCGGCGGTGGCGGGGGTCAACGGCCAGGGGGGCGACCAGGGGGCCGGCCAGGGCGAGCAGCCAGACCAGGGCCTGGGCGCAGCTGGCCAGCATGGCCAGGGCGACCAGGAGCAGGGCGAACGGGAGCACGTAGGCCAGGGCCAGGGTGGCGATCACCGCCCGCTCGGGCCCGCGGCGCCCGACCGCCCAGTCCCCCACCGCCGTGACCCGGGCCCGCAGCGTCCCCAGCACCCCCGCCTTGCCGGCGGGCGGGGCGGTGGCCAGCACCGTGGTCCCGGTCTGGAGCCGCGACAGCGGCTCCCCCACGAACGCCGTCCAGTAGCGGGCGGCCACCGTCCGCTGCACCGCCTCGGCCGCGGAGGGGCCGCCCGGGTCGGCGGTGGTGGCGACCGACCCGCTCGGGTCGGCGGTGGCGCCGGCGCGCAGGAGCAGGTTGGGGACGGCGGTGCCGGCCTGGGCGGCCAGGGAGGTGGCGGTCTGGGGGCGGGTGACCAGGAGGGTGAGCCCGACCAGCATGAGGAGGGCGGCCAGCCAGGCCCGGCCGGGGCGGCGGCGCAGGGTGCCCCAGGCGGCCAGGGCGCAGACGGCGGCCAGGGTGGCGCCCTCCAGGGGGAGGCGGTGACGCTCGCGCCAGCCGGCCAGGGAGGTGGCGGCGGGCTGGCCGGCCAGGTGGTCGAGCGGGCTGAGGCGGTGGACGTCGCGCTGGCGCTCGATCGAGCCGCGGGTCACCGAGGCGGTGGTGCGGACGGCCCAGCGGGCGTAGCCGTTGAGGGTGCCGCCGCCCTCCAGGGCGACCGTCTCGCGCTGGTAGTCCCAGGTCGGGGCGGGCGGGGCCGGGCCCGTGGCCGGGCGCAGGGCGAACACCACCGCCAGCAGCACGAAGGCGGCGGCCAGGTAGGCGGCCAGCACCCTGGCCGTGCCGGGCGCGGCCCGGGCAGGGCGGGGCCGGGCCGGGGGGCGGCCTCGGCGGATGGTCATGCTCACGGGAGCCTCCTTTCGAGGCATGGCGTGGTCAGGCAGGTCGGGCAAGGTGTGGTCGGCAGGCCGAGTCGGGTCCGGTATCTCGGGGCCGAGGGTTCCAGGCGGGGCTGTGGACAACCGGACGCCCTCGCCGCCGGGGTCGGTTACCCTCCCGAGTGGGGCCCCACGACCGGGGCTCGGGGTGAGCCCTGAGCCGAGGGTCAGACCGCGGGCGGAGGGTCAGACGGCGGGCGGAGGGTCAGACCGTGGCCGGAGGGTCAGACCGTGGCCGGTGATGACCGCCGACGGTCGGGGTGTGCTCGCATCGAGATCGGATCACCACCTTGGGGGTTGGGCACGGGTCCGGTAACGGCGGGAGTCGCTGGGCGTTTCGAGGGGAGGAGGGGTGCTGCTGGGGCTATGGTCGGCCGGTCCGGGACCCAGGACAAGGCTTGACTTCGCCGCCGTGCCGGGGGTGCCCTGGTTGGCGCCGCGGCCTCACCGGAGGATACGACGAGGGGACGACAACTGGACGAGCGACCCTGGTACAGCGGCTTCTTCGACCACGACTACCTGCGGGTCTTCGATCCGGTGCTGCCCGCCGAGCGGACCGCGGCCGAGGTCAACGGGGTCGTCGGGCAGCTCGGCCTGGCGCCGGGGGCGCGGCTGCTCGACCTGTGCTGCGGGCCGGGCCGCCACGCCGTGCCCCTGGCCAGGCTCGGCTACCGGGTGACCGGCCTGGACCTGAGCCGGCCCCTGCTGGCCCGGGCGGCCGCGGCCGCCGCCGAGGCCGGCCTGAGGGTCGGGCTGGTCGCGGCCGACATGCGCCGGCTGCCGTTCGCTGACGGCAGCTTCGACGCCGTCCTCAACCTGTTCAACGCCTTCGGCTACCTGGAGGACGAGGCCCAGGACGAGCTTGTCCTGGCCGAGGTGGCCAGGGTCCTGGCCCCGGGCGGGCGCTTCCTCCAGGAGCTGGCCAACCGTGAGGCCCTGGTCCGGGGCTGGCACGACAGCGACGTGGCCCGCCACGACGACGGCCTGGTCGTGCTCCAGGAACGGGACCTCGACCTGCGCACCAGCCGCGACCAGGTGCGCTACACCCTGCTGCACCCCGACGGCCGCCGCACGACCAGCGAGGTCTCGATCCGGCTCTACACCCTGACCGAGCTGGAGGCCATGCTGGGGCGGGCCGGGCTGGAGCTGCTGGCCGTCGGCGGCGACCTCGACGGCGGGCCGCTGGAGCTCGACTCGAGCTTCGTCGTGACCTTGAGCGGGCGTGCCGGCGATGGAATCAGCTAAACTCCGAGAATCACTCATTCGTCACTCTGGGTGAGGGCAAGGGGGGCGAGATGGACCTCGGCCTCGGCTTCGACCAGGCCGCCATCGGGATGGCGCTGGTCGGCTTGGACGGCCGCTTCCTGCGCGTCAACCGTGCCCTGTGCGAGCTGCTTGGCCGCTCCGAGGCCGAGCTGCTGGACAGCACCATCGCCGACCTGGCCGAGCCCGGGGACGACCCGGTCCTGGCCGACCTGGGCCGGGCCGCGGCCAGCCAGGGCGCCCAGGCCGCCTTCCAGGTCGAGCGGAGCTGCCGCCGGGCCGACGGGGCCCGCCTCGACCTGCTCGTCAGCGCCGCCCTGCTGCACGACCAGGACGGGCGGCACCTGGGCTTCTTCGGCCAGGTCCAGGACCTCACCGAGCGCAACCGGTCCGAACGCCGGCTGCGGACCAGCGAGGCCCGCCTGCGCTCGGTCATCGCCAGCGCCCCGATCGTGCTGACCGCCTACGACACCGACGGCATCTGCCGCTTCTCCGAGGGCCGGGCCTTCGAGAAGCTTGGGATCACGCCCTCGGAGCGGGTCGGGCGCTCGTTCGTGGAGCTGCGCGGCGACCAGCCGGAGGCGGCCGCCGACTTCGAGCGGCTGCTGGCCGGGGAGGAGCTGTGGGCCAAGCGGCCGGTCGGCGACGTCATCTTCGACGTCCACTACCGGCCCCTGCTCGACCCCGACGGCCGGGTCGCGGGCGTGGTCAGCGTGGCCGTGGACGTGACCGACCTGGAGCGGGTGGAGCGCGAGCGCCGGCACCTGCTCGGCCAGCTGATCACCGCCCAGGAGGAGGAGCGGCGCCGGCTGGCCGGCGACCTGCACGACGACGCCGTCCAGTCGCTGACCGCCGCCCGCATGCACCTGTCGATCCTCGACCAGGTGGTGGCCCGGCTCGGCGGCGACGCCGCGGCCACCGTCCGCCCGGCCCTGGACCAGGTCCACGAGAACCTGGAGCAGGGGCTGGTGGCGGCCCGCACCTTCCTGTTCAACCTGCGGCCGCCGCTGCTGGACAGCGCCGGGCTGGAGCCGGCCCTGCGCCAGCAGCTGGCCAAGCTGGCCGAGCGGACCGGCTGCAAGACCGAGGTCACCTGGCTGCTGGAGGAGCGCCTGGACCGGGATCTGGAGATGGTCGCCTTCCGGGTGGTGCAGGAGGCCCTGGCCAATGTGGCCAAGCACGCCGACGCCAGCACGGTGCGGGTCTGGGGCGAGCGCGAGGGGTCGATGGTGGTGATCGCGGTGGCCGACGACGGCGTCGGCTTCGACCCCCAGGTGGCCAGCGAGCGGGCCGCCGCCACCGGGCACCTGGGCCTGCGGTCGATGGCCGAGCGGATCCAGACCGCCGGCGGGCAGCTGGAGCTCAGCTCCCAGCCCTACCAGGGCACCCAGGTGGTGCTGCGCCTCCCCGGCTAGCTCAGCCTTCGGCGGTGCCGCGGGCCGGGCGCAGGCGCCGGCCGACCAGGGCGCCGGCGCTGCCGATCACGTCGCGGTGGAAGCGGTCGGCGGCGGCGGTCAGGTGGGCCAGCTCGTCGGGGGCCAGGCGCAGGTCGGCGGCGGCCGCGTTGGCCTCGACCTGGGCGACCGACTTGGCCCCGGGGATGGCCACCACCCCCGGGTGGTGGACGACCCAGGCCAGGGCCACCTGGGCCGGGGTGGCCTGGTGGGCCGAGCCGAGCTCGCGCAGGGCGGCCAGCACCGGCTCGGCCCGGCGCAGGTTCTCGGCCGAGAAGAGCAGGTTGCCGGCCCGGGCCCCGGCGGGGGCGGTGTCGGCGGTGTACTTGGCGGCCAGCACCCCCTGGGCGAGCGGGCTGTAGGCCACGATCAGCCGGCCGGCGGCGGCCGCGTGGGGCAGGAGCTGTCGCTCCGGCTTGCGGGTGAGCAGGCTGTAGCGGACCTGGTTGGAGACGACCGGGCCGCCCAGGGCGGCCTCGGCGGCCTTCCAGCGGCCGAGGCCGTAGTTGCTGACCCCGACCTGGCGGACCAGGCCGCCGGCCTGGAGGGTGCGCATGCCGGCCATGGTCGAGCGCTGGGCGACCAGCGGGTTGGGCCAGTGGACCTGGTACAGGTCGAGGTGGCCGGTGCCGAGCCGGGCCAGGCTGCCCCGGGCCGCCGCGGCCACCCGGTCCCTGGTCGGCCAGGTCGAGGTGACCTTGGAGGCCAGCACCACCGAGTCCCTGGCCTCCGGCTCGGCCAGGGCCCGGCCGAGCAGCCGCTCGGACTCGCCGTCGCCGTACAGCTCGGCGGTGTCGATCAGGGTGATGCCGAGCGACCGGGCCCGGTCGACCACGGCCAGGGCCTCGGCCGGGCCGAACTGGGAGCCCCAGCCCCACTCGGGGGTGCCGAACTGCCAGGCGCCGAGGCCGATGACCGACACCCGCAGGCCGCAGGCCTCGACGTAGCGCACGCTGGCGTCCCTTCCCAAAGGCGGCCGTCGGGAATGCATTCCGCACCCCTGGGAGACGCAAACCCGTTGCGGCGACCGGTCAGGCGGTGCGGCGGCCGGCGAAGGCGCGCAGGTCCAGGACCGGGGCCATGGGCGCCGGGGCCGGGACGGGGGCGGCGGCGGCCCGGGGCCGCGATGGGGGCAGGAAGCCGATGGCCGGGACCGGCACCGCCTCGGCCACGGCCAGGGTCTCGGCGACCTCGAAGAACAGCTCGGCCAGGCCCAGGTGGAGGGCGGCGCAGACGGCCTCCAGGACCTCCGAGGAGGCCTCCTTGCGGCCCCGCTCGACCTCCGACAGGTAGGTCAGCGACACCCCGGCGGCCGCGGCGACCTCGCGCAGGGTGCGGCCCTGGCGCTGGCGCCGCCGGCGCAGGGCGTCCCCGACCGCCTCGCGCAGCTTCATCGGCCGACGACCTCGTCGACCAGGCCGTACTCGAGCGCCTCGGCGGCCGAGAACCAGGTGTCGCGCTCGGTGTCGCGGTGGATGCGCTCGACCGGCTGGCCGGTGGCGTCGGCCAGCAGCTGGTCGATGCGGGCCCGCTGGCGCAGGATCTCCTCGGCGGCCCGCTCCAGGTCGGTGGCCTGGCCCTGGAACTGGCCGGCCCACGGCTGGTGGATCAGGACCCGGGCGTTGGCGGTGGCCCGCCGGCGCCCCTTGGTCCCCGAGGCCAGCAGCACCGAGGCCATCGAGGCGGCCATGCCGGCGCAGGTGGTGGCGACCGGGCAGGTCAGCTGGGCGATGGTGTCGACGATGGCCAGGCCGCTCAGGACCTCCCCGCCGGGCGAGTTGATCCGCAGCTCGATCGGCTCGTCGCCGTCCTCGCCCTCCAGGTACAGCAGGCGGGCCATGACGTCGTTGGCCCGCTCGGTGTCGATCGGCCCCGACAGCAGGATGACCCGGCGCCGCAGCAGGCGGTCGACCGGGTCGATGGGCCGGTCGAAGGACTCGGTGAAGGTCCCGATGCTCATGGGTGCACGGTACCGGACTCGCCGCCCCCCGACGACCCGTTCCGCCGAGGGCGAAGCCGTCGCCGAACCAGGTTAGGATCGGCCTCCCCGGACCCCCGGACCCGGAAGGCGGCCCATGGCCAGGTTCCACATCCTCGAAGGCTTCGTGATCGTGGCCGGCTGGGGGGTGCTGTTCCTGTTCGGGATCGGCCTGTTCATCACCAAGCGCGACGCCGGCCGCCTCTACTGGGGGCTGCTGACCGTGCTCCAGGTGCTGCTGGGCGTCCAGCTGCTGGCCGGGCTGGTGCTGCTGTTCTCCGGCGGCCGCCAGCCGCTGCTGCACTACTTCTACGGGGCGGTCTTCCCGGCCCTGGTCATCGGGGTCTGCCACCTGTTCACCCGCGGGCTGGAGAAGCCTCCCTACCACCTGTTCTTCACCATCGGGTCGTTCTTCGTGTTCGGCCTCACGGCCCGGGCCCTGATGACCGGGCTCGGGATCGGCTGACCGGTGGCCCCCGACCGGCTACTCTATCGTTCAACCTTCCGGCCCGCCCGGTTTGCAAGGATCCCGCCCGGACCACTACATAGAGGCAGCGTCCACTCCGACCCGAGGATGGCCATGCAGCCCCGTCGTCGCGCTCCCGCCGCCCGCTGGCTCGCGCCGGCGGCCCTCATGCTCGTGGCCGCCGGTTGCACCCCCCAGAGCGTCACCGAGGAGGGGCGGGCCGTCTACGGCCTCTACAACCTGTTCCTGTACATCGCCGCGGTGGTCTTCGTGGTCGTGTCCGGGCTGGTCATCTGGTCGGTCATCCGCTACCGGCGGCGCGACGACGAGCTGCCCAAGCAGACCCACGGCAACAACCGCCTGGAGCTGACCTGGACGCTCATCCCGACGGTGATCGTGCTGGTCCTGTTCGTGTTCACCATGCAGGCCCAGAACAAGGTGCTGGACCAGTCGGGCGACGCCGACGTCAACATCACCGCCACCGCCTTCCAGTGGAGCTGGCGCTTCGCCTACGAGGGCACCGGGGCCGAGGTCGTGGGCAGCCCCGAGAGCATCCCCGAGATGGTGGTCCCGGTCGGCCAGACCATCCGGGTCAAGCTGCTCTCGGCCGACGTGGTGCACTCCTTCTACGTCCCCCAGACCCTGTTCAAGCGCCAGGCCATCCCGGGCACCGAGAACCTCTTCGACCTCACCTTCGAGAAGACCGGGCTGTTCCACGGCCAGTGCACCCAGTTCTGCGGCCTCCAGCACCCGGACATGGTGTTCCGGGTCCGGGTGGTCAGCCAGGGCGAGTACCAGAGCTGGCTGGCCGCGGAGACCCGCCGCGGCGCGGCCGGGCAACCGGGAACCTAAGGAGCGACAGGAACCACCATGGCGACCACCGAGCTTCCCCTCCCGGCGCTCCCCGAGGCCCACCACGAGGAGCCCGGCGGCATCGTCGACTACCTCACCACCGTCGACCACAAGAAGATCGGCATCCTCTACATCTTCACCGCCTTCGCGGTGTTCCTGGCCGGTGGGGTGCTGGCCCTGGTGGTCCGCTGGGAGCTGGCCAGCCCGGGCCTCCAGGCGATGGGCGAGAACACCTACAACCAGGTGTTCACCATGCACGGCACCCTGATGATCTTCCTGTTCGCGGCCCAGGTGACCACCGGCCTCGGCAACTACCTGGTCCCGCTCCAGATCGGCGCCGCCGACGTGGCCTTCCCCCGGGCCAACGCCATGTCCTACTGGCTGTACCTGTTCGGGGTCCTGATCGTGGTCTCGAGCTTCTTCGTGGCCGGCGGCCCGGCCGCGGTCGCATGGACCGCCTACGCGCCCCTGTCGACCCGCGAGTACTTCCAGGGCACCGGCATGGACCTGTGGATCATCGGCCTGGCGGTGGTCGGGGTGGCCGGCATCCTGGGCGCGGTCAACCTGGTCACGACCATCTTCCGGATGCGCATGCCGGGCATGACGATGTTCCGGATGCCCCTGTTCACCTGGGGGGTCCTGGTCAACCAGCTGCTGATCCTGTTCGCCTTCCCGGCCCTGACGGTGGTGTTCGCGCTGCTGTTCCTGGAGCGGAACTTCGGGGCCCAGTTCTTCGACCCGACCTACGGCGGCAGCCCGATCCTGTTCCAGCACATCTTCTGGTTCTTCGGGCACCCCGAGGTCTACATCATCATCCTGCCCATCTTCGGGATCATCAACGAGGTCATCCCCGTCTTCTCCCGCAAGCCGCTGTTCGGCTACCGGGCGATGGTGTTCGCCTTCTTCGGCATCGCCGCCCTGTCCTTCGGGGTCTGGGCCCACCACATGTTCGCCACCGGGCTGGTCTACCTGCCCTACTTCTCGATCATGTCGCTGCTGATCGCCGTGCCCACCGGGATCAAGGTGTTCAACTGGATCGGAACCATGTGGCGGGGGTCGATCACCCTGTCAACGGCCATGCTGATGTCGCTCGGGTTCATCGTGGTGTTCCTGATCGGCGGGATCACCGGCATCTTCCTGGCCTCGCCGCCGATCGACTTCGCCGTCAACGACACCTACTACGTGGTCGCCCACTTCCACTACATCATGGTCGGGGGGCTGCTCTACGGGATGTTCGCCGGCTTCTACTTCTGGTTCCCGAAGTTCACCGGGCGGCTGCTGTCGGAGCGGCTGGGCCGCTGGCACTTCGCCACCTTCTTCATCGGCTTCAACCTGACCTTCTTCTTCCAGTTCCTGGTCGGGCTGGACGGCATGCCGCGCCGGATCGCCGACTACGAGATCGAGCGCTGGACCTCGGCCAACGTCCTCTCGACGGTGGGGGCGTTCCTGACCGGCGTGTCGGTGCTCATCTTCATCTGGAATTTCTGGGTGTCGATCCGGCGCGGCAAGCGCGCCGGGGACGACCCGTGGGAGGGCAACAGCCTGGAGTGGGTGACCAGCTCCCCGCCGCCGTCCCACAACTTCCACCACCTGCCCGAGGTCCACTCCGAGCGGCCGGCGTTCGACTACCGCCACCGCGGCGACCCCGAGCTGGCCCCCGTCAAGACCGACCCCGAGCGCGACCCGGATCGAGGCTGAGGGAGATGACCGACGAAGCTGGTGTGCTGCTGCGGGTGTCGGGGTTCGGCATCGTCGCCGGGGTCATCTACTGGTTCGTGAGCGACTTCGAGGCCCTGGGCGCGATCTCGCTGCTGCTGCTGGGCTTCGGGCCGGGCTTCGCCGGCCTGATCCTGATCCAGGAGCAGCGCCATCGGGGCGGCACCCGCGAGTCCCGGGCCGACGCCATGCGCCGCTTCGCCGGCATCCCGCCCCAGGACCCCCCCGGCCCCAAGGACCTGGCCGCCGAGGACCTGGGCGTGCTGCCCCTGCCCACCATCTGGCCGCTGGCCGCCTCCATGGGCGTGGCCGTGCTCTTCACCGGCCTGATCTACGGCCTGTGGCTGGTCATCCTCGGCCTGGGGCTGCTCGTCTACGCCACCTGGGGCTGGCTGGCCGCGGTCAACCGCGAGAACCGCTACGGCCGCCTCCAGGCCGACACCGAGGCCCCCTCGCCCCAGTCGGGCCCGACCTCCGATCCCCGTCCCTACCCCGATCCCGGTCCGCCGTCCGGGCCCTGAGGCGAGGCCCGCCTCACGCCAGCTCCCAGCCGCCCGGAAGCGCTGGCCGCGGCCAATCGGGATCGGGCGTCCAGCTTGCCCATGACCGGTCCCACCATGGCCCCCGGCTGGCCAACTCCGCCTCCAGCCGGCCCGCCTCGGCGCGGATGAGCACCGCCTCGTCGGCGGTGAAGCGGCCCTCCTGGACGCGTTGGTCGAGCAGCTCCTCGTCCTTGCGGTTCCAGGTCCGGCCATCCGTGCTCCACAGGTCGAGCTCATGGTCCGGGGTGTCGTCGAGGACGATCACCGGGATGCCTGACCAGGGGCGGCCGTGCCAGACCTCCCGGCGGACGATCACCTGGCCGCGCCGCCACACGGGCCGGGAGCTACTCCGTCGGGGAGCCGGTGGCCGCTGGCTCGCGCTCGCCGTCGTCGCTGGCCGGCTCCAGGCTGACCGTCTCGTAGCCGCCGTCG
>CALGFH010000066.1 GCA_937881255.1 uncultured Actinomycetes bacterium | reverse complement strand
GCATGGGGACGCTGCTGTTCGAGGTCCGCGACCCGGGTGCCTCGGTCGCCGCGCTGCTGGCGCGGCTGGGCCTCGACCCGGGACCGCCGCCGCCCGGGCGCGGCCGGGTGTTCTCCGTCCGATGAGCCCAGGCCGGGTGTTCGCCGTGCCACCCCGGCCCGGGGGGCCTCAGGGGGACTCCGGCCCTCAGGGGGACTCCGGCCCGGAACGACGGCCCGGGCGGCACCAGAGCGACCCCGGTCCCGAACGACGGCTGGCCGAGCTGGGGCTGGAGCTGCCGGCGCTGCGGCCCAAGGCCGGGCTGTACGAGGGCTGGGTCCGCTCCGGCGACCTGCTGTTCCTGGCCGGGCAGGGGGCCGACGGCTGGACCGGCCGTCTCGGCCTGGACCTGACCATCGAGCAGGGCCGGGCGGCCGCCCGCGACTGCGCCCTGAACCTGCTCGCCCAGACCCGCGACGCCCTCGGCTCCCTCGACCAGGTGGCCAGGGTGATCAAGGTCACCGGGTTCGTGGCCTGCGTGCCCGGGTTCGGGGAGGTCCCGGCGGTGGTCGACGGCGCCTCGGCCCTGCTGGTCGAGCTGTTCGGCGACCGGGGCCGGCACGCCCGCACGGCCGTCGGGGTGGCCGCCCTGCCGCTCGGGTTCGCGGTCGAGGTCGAGGCGGTCGTCCAGGCCCGTCCGCCGGCCGGGTCAGGGCCGGGCGGCCGACGGCCGTAGCCACAGCGACACGGTGGTCGGCTGCATCGTCTGCTCGACCCCGGCCAGCAGCTCGGCCGAGAGCGTGTCCAGGTCGACCTGGTCGCGAAGCCGGGCGCTGAACGCCTCGACGGTCCGGGCGGCGTCGTAGCGGCGCCGGTTGAAGCGCCGGTCGACCAGCGCCTGGACGCGGCGGCGGGCCGGCTGGAACAGGAGGCCACGGCCAGGGTTGCCCCGGCAACGCCCCAGCTCGGCAGCTCCCCGCCGACCCCGCCGAACAGCCACCCCAGGGCCAGCACCAGCCCGGCGTAGACAGCGCCGAGCACGGCGGTGAGGGCGGCGTAGACCAGGGTGCGGTTGATCAGCCGGTCGATGTCGTAGAGCCGGTAGCGGAGGATGGCCACGCCGGCGGCGATCGGGACGAAGGCGATCGACAGCCCGAACAGCAGGTCGCTGGCCACCCCGTCCGGGAGGACGGTCATGGTGACCAGGTTGGCCGCCAGCATCAGGGCGGCGGCGTAGGTGAACCACTTGAGCTGCTGGCGCTCGACCCCCTGGGAGCGGCGGAAGCGCAGCACCACCGAGACGACCGAGGCCACCATGCAGGCGCCCAGGACCCCGAGCAGCACCGCCCCGAGCGCGCCGGCCTCCGGGTCGGGGGCGCCGGCCACCCCGACCGGGTTGGAGAGGTAGACCTCCTCGTTCTGCAGCTTCAGGGTCGGCCGCACGGCCCCCAGGACGGTCACGGCGGCGATGGCCAGCCCTCCGGCCACGGCCACCGGCCGCCAGCGCGGCGACGGCAGCCGGCCGGTCGGGAACAGCAGCAGGGTGAACACGAAGATCAGGCCCAGGATGGGCAGCCACCACCAGGAGAACCAGGCGGCCAGGGCCGCCCCGGGCAGCGTCCCTTGGCGGGTGACAAGGGCGTACTCGGCATACTCCAGGGCCAGCACGCCGACCGAGGACAGCAGCCCGATGGCCGAGAAGATCCAGCCCACGGCGTTGCCCGGCCGGTGGGCGACGACCACCGCGCCCACCACCATGAAGGCCGTGAACGCCAGCACCAGGGCCAGGTAGAAGCCGGGCTCGCGCTGGACGTTGCCGTTGGCGAACGACAACGGCACGGCCAGGTAGCCGATGGCGAACACCGCCAGCAGGCTCCAGGCCACCCGGGTCGAGCGCGCACGCATGGGCACAGCCTAGGGGCCGACCGTCCCGGGATCGTTACGGCGAGGGCCGCGGCCGGGCTACTCGGCCTCGTGGCCGATGTGGCGGTCGACCTGGACCACGGTGCCGGTCCAGTCGCAGGAACGGCACCAGCAGTAGAAGACCCGGTCGTCGGCGGCCCAGTACTCGACCACCAGGCCGCCGGGGCCGGCGATGGCGGCGCCGCAGCGGGGGCAGTGCCGGGGGGCGTCGAGCAGGTGCCGCTCGGCGTCGCGGGCGAAGGTGGCCGTCGGCGGGGGCAGCGGGTGCGGGTCCTCGGGCAGCACCCCCACCTCAGGCATCGGCCGTCGCCGCCCGGGCCTCGGCGGCGTCGGTGTGGAGGCGCAGCAGGAACTGGAGCTGGGGGGAGTAGCGGGTGAAGCCGAGGTTCATCCACTGGAGGGCGAAGTCGGCCCCGGCGCCGAACTTGTTCTTCTCGCACGGCAGGTCGATGCGGTCGTTGGCGGCCGGGTCGCGGACCACGGCGATCGGGTCGCGGCCGGCGGCCACCGCGGCCAGCTGCTGCTTGAACTGCTTGCGGAGCATGGCGATGCCGACGTCGGACTTGCCCAGGTGCTCGACCGTCCGGTCGGTGATCGGGCCCTGGGTGACCCAGGCCATGATGTCCTGGCCCTCGACGTAGTCGACGATGTGGTTGCCCTGCTCGTCGAGCCAGGGGAGCTGGTAGTCAGGGATGGCCGCCTGGGTGGGGGCGGGGGCGCCGTCGGGGGCGTGGACCGTGTAGAGCACGAACCAGGTGGTGGTGTCGTCCACCGGGACCCGGATCTGCATCTGCTCGATGCCGGCGCCCCCGACCCGCATGCAGTAGGGGAAGACCATCGGGTGCCCGATGGCCCAGTCGTCGTCGTCCTCGCTGTGGCCCTCGAGCAGGCGGCGCTTGATGATGCCGTGGTCGAACTCGTCGAAGGCGACCTTGACGTGCTTGCGCTGGAACGACTTGGGGGCCTCGAACCCCATCCGGTTGCCGAGGAACTCGAAGTAGCGGCCGTGCAGCCACTCGACATGGTGGGGGTCGACGGCGTTCTCCATGATCTGCAGCCAGTTGCAGGGCAGCAGGGCATGGCCGAAGTCGCGCACCCCGTCCATCACGTACACGTCGTAGCGGGGCAGCAGCGGGGCCGGCTCCGGGCCCACGTACACCCAGACCATGCCGCCCAGCTCCTGGGCCCGGCCGGCCCGGGCCCGGACCCGGTCCTTGAACGAGGTCTTGTCGAGCTCGGCCGGCTGGTCCAGGCAGGTCCCGTCGCGGCCGAACAGCCAGCCGTGGTAGCCGCAGCGCAGCCCCTCCGGCTCGACGACTCCGTAGACCAGCGACGCCCGCCGGTGCGGGCACTGCTCCTCGACCACCCCGTAGGACCCGTCGGGCGTCTTGTACAGGGCCCAGTCCTCGCCGAGCAGCCGCACCCGCTTCACCGGGAACTCCTCCAGCTGGCGGGTGAAGGCCACCGGGTACCAGTAGCGGCGCAGCAGCTCGCCCATGGGCGTGCCCGGGCCGACCCGGGTGAGCTCGGCGTTCTGCTCGGCGGTCAGCATGGGGTTGCCTCCTAGCCCTCCAGAATGGTGACGGTGCCCTGGTTGCCGTCGACGCGGATGCGCTGACCGGTCTTGATGGTCTTGGTCCCGAAGGCGGTGCCGGTCACCGCGGGCAGGCCGTACTCGCGGCAGACGATGGCGGCGTGGGCCATCATCCCGCCGACGTCGGTGACGGTGGCCCCGATCTTGCCGAAGATCGGCGCCCAGCTGGGGGCGGTCAGGGGCGCGACCAGGATCTCGCCCGCCTGGACCTCGCCGATCTGGTCGGCCGAGAAGATCACCCGGGCCGGGCCCTCGGCCACCCCGGGGGAGGCGGCGAAGCCCTTGAGGCTGCCGTCGCCGCCGCCGTCGCCGGCCCCCAGCCACTGCTTGACGCTCTCGCCGGTGATGCCCCAGAGCATGATGGTGAACGGCTCGGTGACCACCTCGGGCGGGCGGCCCAGGGCGGGCGGCGGCGACCAGGACCGCAGCGCGGTCAGGATGCCCCGGCGGCGCTCCAGCTCCCGGCCCCAGTAGACCGGGCCGCGGGGCTGGGTCCCGACCGCCCAGGCGCTGTAGTAGTCCCACAGGGCCTCGGGGACCTCGTCCCGCTTGAGCAGGAAGATGTCGGTCTCGCCGCCGAAGAACCCCTCCTTGGCCAGGACCCCGCCGAGCTGGCGCATCTTGCGCCACAGCACCGAGTGGCTCCAGTGCTCGACGTAGAAGTTGTGGTTCTCGACATAGGGGAACACCACCCGGGCCAGGCCGAGCTTCTGCTCGAAGGCGGCCCGGTCCTCGTCGGTGGCCAGCAGCTCGCCGTACTCGCCCACGATCCGGTCGCGCTCGGCCCGGATGGCCTCGATGGGCCGGCTGATGTCGACCCCCTCGCGCAGCTTGGCGATGTAGTCGCGCACGAACCCGAACGGGATCTCCAGGTGCTCCAGCCACACCTCGTCGGTGTGGTAGAAGCCGCTGCCCGAGGAGAAGTTGAACCACGGCTGGGCCGACGCCTCCCACTGGGACAGCCAGGCCTGCCCGGCGTCGCTGCCCCGCAGGGCCTCGATCACCTCGGCCGCCGAGGGCTGGCTGAAGGCGCCGTCGACGCGGCTGTCGACGGCCAGGCGGGCCAGCTTCTTGAGCTCCTCGTCCGGCTGGAACAGGTCGACCTCGACCCCGGCGACCATCTTGGCGATGGCCAGGTCGGGGATGCTGGGGAAGGCCTGCTTGCAGAAGCCGAAGAAGTCCAGGTAGGCGGCGTAGCCGAGGTTGAGGAACTCGAAGTGGTACTGCCACAGCTGCAGGGCCAGGTCGACCAGGCGGTGGTAGCTCCGCTGGAGCTCGAACCCCGAGCCCATGCCCCGGCCCTCGGTGACGACGGCCAGGTCCTCCTTGTCGGGCAGGGGCTCGAAGCTGAGCGACTCCATCTCGTCGATCAGCCCGCGGATCTTGCCCATCCACTGCTCGTACAGGGTGGCCCAGTTCTGGAAGTAGAAGCCGGCCCGCTCCAGGAAGTGGGGGACCCGGGCCTCGATCTCGGCCGGGTCGGCGACCCCGACCGGGGACAGGTAGGCGTAGCCGTTGAGCACCCGGAAGTCGACCCCGAGGGCCGGCGGGATCAGGTAGTGGCGGGTGTTGTACTGGGACAGCGAGGCCAGGGCGAACTCGTAGAAGGTGGCGTCCCAGGGGCTCATGACCTCCGGCCAGTGGACCCCGTCCTGGAACCAGAACATCGAGTCCTCGTACTCGCGCCGGTCGGTCGAGAACGGCAGCGAGTAGGTGTACAGCTCCTGCCACCCCTCGGCCCCCGCGGGCGTCTCGATCTCGAAGGGGCTGGGGAACCGGTCCGCCATGGCCCTGTCCTTTCCGTCGAGGCCCGGGTCACGGCCCGGGCGTGTCCGAGCTTCCACGTGTGTGCAGCGGCGAGACGAGGGTGGCCACGATGCTGGCCATCGGGTCGGCGACGCTGGCCACCGGCTTGGCCGCCTTCCGGCTCCAGACCGTCTCCGGGCGGGCCTGGAGCAGGGTCACGGCCTGGTCGTCGGGCCGGTCGGCGTCAAGGGCCCACTCCACGTCCTGGGGGCAGCGGTAGTGCCGCTCGGCCCGCCGGGCCAGCCGGGCCACCGCCTTGACCTGGTCGTCGCTGAGGCTGGGGGCGGTCCGGCGGTCCGCGGCGACCTCGACCCGCTCGACCCGGTCGCCGTCGCCCAGCCGGTACTCGACCGCCTTGTCGGAGATGGTGCGCTGCACGATCTCGCCCAGGACCTTGTCGACCAGGAAGCTGTCCGGGGTGACCTCGCCGGAGACGATGCCCTCGCCGAAGCCCCAGGCGGCCTCGACCGCGACCTGGGAGCGGTCGCCGTCGCGCGGGTTGAGGGTGAAGGCCACCCCCGAGGCCGTCGGGCGGACCATCTGCTGGACCCCGACCGCCATCGCGACCACGTCGTGGTCGTAGCCGCGCTCGCGCCGGTAGGCGATCGCCCTGGCCGTGAACAGGCTCGACCAGCAGCGGGTGAGGTGGCGCAGGAGGTCGGTGGGGCCGCGGACCCACAGGTAGGTGTCGTGCTCGCCGGCGAAGCTGGCGTCGGGCAGGTCCTCGGAGGTGGCCGAGGAGCGCACCGCCACCGGCACCGCCTCGGCGGTGCAGCGCTCGCACAGCTCGGCGTAGGCGGCGCGGACGGCGGCGGCGACGGCGTCGTCGAGCGGGACCTGCTCGATG
Source organism: uncultured Actinomycetes bacterium (assembly GCA_937881255.1). Taxonomy (GTDB): domain Bacteria; phylum Actinomycetota; class CALGFH01; order CALGFH01; family CALGFH01; genus CALGFH01. The sequence continues at coordinate 11,599 of CALGFH010000066.1, read as the reverse complement.
CGGCGGCGGATGGCCGCGCTCAGCTCCTCAAGGGCGGCCGGGTCGTCCAGGTCGACCTCGTCCAGCAGCCCGGTGACGGCCTGGCGGACCTCGGGGTGGCCGCGGACGGTGTGGTAGGCGTCGACGGTGACGGCGAACCCGGGCGGCACCGGCAGGCCGGCGGCCAGCATCTCCCCGAGGCTGGCGTTCTTGCCGCCCAGGCGGGCCCGCTGGGCCGGGTCGTAGTCGTCCAGCCAGCACACGAAGCTCATCGGACGCCCTCCCACCAGTCGGGCCGCTCGCCCAGGGGCGGGACCTGGACCTCCTGGACCCGGTTGCGGTAGGCGACCAGGGCCTCGCCGCCGCCCTCCTTCAGCTTCACCAGGACTTCCTCGGTGTTGTAGGGCTCGCCCGGGTCGTAGCCGACCGCCCAGGCGGCGAAGGCGCGGATGGGGCCGGAGTGGGTGGCGCACAGGATGCGGGCCCCCGGGGCCTCGTCGACCAGGCGCTGGAAGCCCGACCAGAAGCGGCGCACGCAGCTCGCCGGGGGCTCGAAGTGGAGCATGGGGATGGTCATCCAGTGGTGGATGGGGTCGGCCCCGCCCTGCTGGACCCTCCAGAACCGGTCCACCTCGACCAGCCACATCGGCCGGTCCCCGAGGGCGACCCGCTCATAGCGCTCCATCAGGGCGTGGTACATGCGGAAGGCACTGGTCACGTCGCGCAGGCCGTCGGGGGTGGCGACCTGGAAGTTGCGGAACTCGGCCATGGGCCGGGGCTCGGCCACCTTGGCGTCGCGGCGCCACAGGTCGAGGCCGTCGAGCAGGCCCCGGTGGAGGTGCTCGGCCGTCTGGCGGGCCCGGTTGGTGTCGGCGCAGACGATCTGGACCTGCTCGCCGTCGCGGATGCCCTTGGACAGGTCGAAGCCGCGCCGGTGGGCCTGCCAGCCGCCCAGGGGGGTGAGGCCGCTCTCGGTCGAGTACCCCTGGGTCTCGCCGTGGCGGATGATGTGGACCTGGGCGGCCACCCGGAAGGCCCCGGCCGGGGCCTCGGGGACGATCTCCTTGGTCCGGGTGATCTCGGCCCAGGCCCTGGTCACCTCCAGCGGCTCGCCGTTCCAGACCGGCGGGGGGGCGTCGGGGGCGTCCGGGTCGGCCCGCCGCTCCCGGAACCGGCGCAGGTACAGCGGCGTGGCGCTGTCGGCCTCCTCGGCGGCGCCGGGGCCGGCCTGGGGGGCGGCCGCCCGGGCCCGCCGGCGCTGGTAGCTGGCCAGGTACAGGGGCGCGTCGGGCCGCTCGGTCCGCGGCAGGGCCGGTTCGCCCCGATTCACCGGGGCACCCCCTCGGGGTTCCCCGGACCCCTCCGGCCGTGGCGGTTCCTCGGCCACGTCGCCTCCCCTCAGCTCAGCTGTGCACGGTCAGGAACCGCTGGTTGACGGCGCCCTCGTAGTAGAAGATGGCCCGCCCCATCTCGGCCTCGGTCCAGGTGACGACCTCGTGGTCGGGGTCGACCCAGTAGCCGCCGGTGAACACCTCGTTGCGGTTGCCGAGGGGATCGAAGAAGTAGACGGCGTACCCGCGGGTGGCCCCGTGCCGGGTCGGGCCGACGTCGATCGGCACCCCGTGGTAGGCCAGGGTGTCGGCGGCGGTGCGGACCTCGTTCCAGTCGTCGAGCCAGAAGGCGAAGTGGTGGAGCCCGCCGTTGGGGCCGGTGACCAGGGCGATGTCGTGGGGGGTGTGGGACACCTCCAGCCAGGTGGCCAGCTGGTGGCCGTCGTCGGCCAGGATCTGCTCGGTCAGCCGGAACCCGAGCACCTCGCGGAAGAAGCGGGTCCCCTCGTCGACGTCCTCGGCGGTGACGAAGATGTGGTCCAGGCGGGGCGGGGCGATCCCGACCAGCCCCAGCGGCCGGGGCGGCGGGTTGGTCCGGGGGAGCAGGTTGCCGACCTTCTCCATCCCGTGGACGAGCTCGCAGCGGTGCCCGGTCGGGGTCTGGAAGCGGATCGCCTCGCCGTGCCCGGGGGCCAGCTCGCCCCGGGCGTGGCGGGTCACCTGGCCGCCCTCCTTCTCGACCTTGCTCTCGAACCGCTCCAGGTCGTCGGCGTGCTCGACCTTGAAGCCCATGTGCTCCAGGCCGTGGGTGGCGGCGTAGCGCAGGATCACCGAGTGGTGCTCGTGCTCGTCCCAGCACTTGAGGAACACCCGCTCGGCGTCCCGGCCCGTCTCCAGCAGCCCCAGCACCTCGGTGTAGTAGGCGGTGGCCAGCTCCAGGTCGGGCACCCGGATCTCGACATGGGACAGGCGCAGGATGCCCATCTCAGGTGTGGACCTTCATGAACCGGTCGTTGAGGTCGCCCTCGTAGTAGAAGATGGCCCGGCCGATGTTGTCCTCGGTCCAGGTGATGGTGGGGAAGTCCGGGTCGGGCCGGTAGCCGCCGGTGAACACCTCGTTGCGGGTCCCCAGGGGGTCGAAGAAGTAGATGGTGTTGCCCCGGGTGATGCCGTGGCGGGTCGGGCCGACGTCGATCTGGACGCCGTTGTAGGCCAGGATGTCGGCCGCCTTGCGGACGTGGTCCCAGTCGTCCAGCCAGAAGGCGAAGTGGTGCAGCCCCCCGTTGGCCCCGGTGACCACGGCCAGGTCGTGGGGCGAGTGGGACCGCTCCATCCAGACGCCGATCTGGTGGCCGTTGCCGTCCAGCAGCTGCTCGGTGAGGCGGAAGCCCAGCACCTCCATGTAGAAGCGGGTCGCCTCGCCGACCTCCTCGGCGGTGACCAGGACGTGGTCGATGCGGGGCGGGGCGATGCCGACCAGGCCCTGGGGCGGGAACGGGGGCGGGTTGACCTTGGGGAGCAGCCCGCCGACCCGCTCGACCTCGCGGACCAGCTCCATCAGCTGCCCCGATGGGGTCTCGAAGCGGATCGACTCGCCCTGGCCGACCGACTCGCCCCGGGAGACGCGGCGCACCGGGAAGCCGTAGCGCTCGACCCGCGACTCGAGCTCGGCCAGGTCCTCGTCGGCCTCGACCTTGAAGCTGATCAGGTCCAGGCCGACCCGGGGGGCGTAGCTCAGCTTGACCGAGTGGTGGTCGGTCTCGTCCCAGCACTTGAGGAACACCTCGGTGGCCGTCCGCTCGACCTCGAGCAGGCCCATGACCTCGGTGTAGTAGGCGGTGGCGAGGTCGAGGTCGGGCACGCGCACGTCAACGTGCGACAGGCGGAGGATCCCCATGCACGCTCCTTGTCGTGGCGGCTGGGCAAGAAGGTACGGGGCGTCCCGCTCCGCGGGATAGCGTCCCTTCCCGCATGCCGGAACGTGGGCTATGGTCGCCAGACGATGCAGAGGACCGACCCGCAGCTGATGCGCCAGGCCATGGCCGACTTCGTGGCCGCCGTCCACGAGGCCTACCTGGCCCAGGCCCGGCTGCTGCCGCCGGCCGCCCAGGCCCGGCTGCCCCTGCTCCAGGCCCCGCGGCTCACCGTTGCCGCCGCCGGGGCGCGCAACCTGCACGTGATCGGGACCGCCGAGTCGTTCCCGGCCCCGGTCGGCCAGGAGGTCGAGCTGACCGGGGAGGCCGACGGGCTGGCCTGGGAGCTGCGCTTCTTCGACCCGGTGGTGCTGCCCGTGCTCGGCCTGGTCGCCGAGGCCGACGGGCCCAATCCCGATGAGGTCCGGCGGGTGCTCGGGGTCGGGACCTACCTGTACCACCTGGTGGTCGAGCCCGGCTCCCAGCTCACCCCCCACCACGCCACCCACGCCGGCACCGGCCTGGCCAGCGCCCACGCCGCCGCCGCCCGCGAGCTGGAGACGATCCGGGCCCACGCCCCCGGCCGCCAGGAGCTGGTCGACGAGCTGGCCGGGGCGACCACCGCCGGCCTGGTCCGCGCCCAGGCCCTGCTGGCCCGCGAGCTCGCCCCCGGCGACCCGGCCGTGGCCGCCGCCACCGACCCCGCCGCCATCCGCGCCGCCCTGGTCAAGGCCCTGGGGACAACCCCGCGCACCTCCGGGACGGGTGGGCTACCCTCCCGTTCAGGGGCCCCAGAACCAGGGGGGTCGAGGTGACCCGCGCCCGGGCACGGGACGGGGCGGCTCCCCGGGACGGGGCGGCTCCCCGGGACGGGGCGACCCTGTCGTCGGTGCAGAACGCGGCCCGGCTGCTCAAGGAGTTCGGGACCGCCGAGGGGTCGCTGGGGGTGACCGAGCTGGCCCGGCGGCTGGGGCTGGGCAAGTCGACCGTGCACCGGCTGCTGGCCACCCTGACCGCCGAGCGGATCCTGGAGCACGACGCGGCCACCGGCACCTACCGGCTGGGGCTGATGATGTGGGAGCTGGGGGCGCGGGTGTCGGTCCACCGGGTGCTGCACGACGCCGCCACCAGCGTGATCGAGGAGCTGCGCAACGCCACCAAGGAGACGGTCCAGGTGGCGGTGCTGGACGGGCGCGAGGTGGTCTACGTGGAGCGGCTGGAGAGCCCGCACACCCTGCGGATGTTCGGCCGGGTCGGCCACCGCATGCCGGCCCACTGCACCAGCACCGGCAAGGTGCTGGTGGCCCACCTGCCCGAGCGGCGCCTGGCGGCGCTGCTGGAGGGGTGGCGGCCCGAGCCCAAGACCGACGCCACCATCTGCGACCCGGCCCTGCTCCGGGCCGAGCTGGAGCGGGTCCGGGCCCAGGGGTGGGCCGAGAACATCGGCGAGAGCGAGCTCGGCGTGGCCAGCGTGGCCGCCCCGGTCCGCAACGCCCGGGGCGAGGTGATCGCCGCCGTCAGCGTGGCCGGGCCGACCATGCGGGTCAACGGCGACACCCTGCGCCGCTACTTCCGGGCCTCGGTGATCCAGGCCGCCGACGCCATCTCCGACCAGCTCGGCTGGCGCCCCGACCGAGACCGGTCCGGTCGAGGTCGAGGCCGGGCCGCCTCCATCCAACCAGTTGCGGGTGAGCGTCGGCCAGAGCGCCGGGTGCGGGGGGCGTCGTGAGCGCGGCCGAGCCGGGCGGGCTGCCGGTCGACTGGGGCTCGGGCGGGGTCGAGCCCCCGCTGCCCGTGGACGACCTGGCCAGGGCGCTGTACCGGGCCCGCCGGGACCGCGTCCCTGTGCGACCCCTGACCGAGGAGCGGCCGGAGATGACCGCCGCCGACGCCTACGCCGTCCAGCGCCGCCTGGTCGAGCTGCTCCAGGCCGACGGCGAGGGCCAGATCGTCGGCTACAAGCTCGGCCTGACCAGCCGGGCCATGCAGGAGCAGCTGGGCATCGACCAGCCCGACTACGGCCCGGTGCTGGCCGCCGGGGTCCACCCCGACGGGGTCGAGGTCGACCTGGGCCGGCTCATCCAGCCCAAGGTCGAGGCCGAGATCGCCATCGTGCTCGAGGCGCCCCTGGCCGGCCCCCACTGCACCGCCCTGGAGGTGCGGCGGGCGGCCGCCGGGGCGGTGGCCGCGGTCGAGATCATCGACTCGCGGGTCGCGGACTGGCGCATCCGCCTGGCCGACACCATCGCCGACCTCGCCTCCTCGGCCGCCATCGCCCTGTCCAGCCGCCTGGTCCCGCTCGACCGGCTCGACCCGCGGCTGGCCGGGGTGGCCATGACCCGCAACGGCGAGCTGGTCGCGACCGGCGCCGGCGCGGCCGCCCTCGGCGACCCGCTGCACGCGGTCGCCTGGCTGGCCAACACCCTCCACCCGCTCGGGGTGACCCTGGAGGCCGGGCACGTGGTCATGACCGGTGCCCTGCACGCCGCCGTCCCGCTGGCCGCCGGGGACGTGTTCCGGGCCGAGTTCGACTGGCTGGGCCCGGTCGGCCTGGTCGTCGCCGGAGCGAGGTGACCGCACCATGACGCTGTCCTGTGTGGTCATCGGGTCGGGCAACATCGGCACCGACCTGATGGCCAAGCTGCTGCGCTCGCCCTCGCTGGAGCTGCGGGCCCTGGTCGGCATCGACCCGGCCTCCGAGGGCCTGGCCAGGGCGCGGGAGCTGGGGGTGGAGGCGACCGCCTCCGGGATCGACTGGGTCGAGGCCCACGGCGGCGAGATCGACCTGGCCTTCGAGGCGACCAGCGCCCGGGTGCACGCCGCCAACGCGCCCCGGCTGGCCGCGGCCGGGATCACCGCCATCGACCTGACCCCGGCCCGGCTGGGGCCGCCGGTCGTGCCCACCGTCAACCTGACCGAGCACCTGGACGCCCCCAACATGAACCTGATCACCTGCGGCGGCCAGGCCACGGCGCCGATCGTGGCCGCGGTGGCCTCGGCCAGCCCGGTGCCGTACGCCGAGATCGTCTCCACGGTGGCCTCCCGCTCGGCCGGGCCGGGGACCCGCCAGAACATCGACGAGTTCACCCGCACCACCGCCCGCTCCCTGGAGGAGGTCGGCGGGGCCGCCCACGGCAAGGCGATCATCATCCTCAACCCCGCCGACCCGCCGATCCTGATGCGCAACACTGTGTTCTGCGCCCTGCCCGACGGCTACGACGAGGCCGCGGTGGCCGCCGCCGTCGAGGACATGGTCGAGCGGGTGGCCAGGTACGTGCCCGGCTACCGGCTCAAGCGCCCGCCGGTGTTCGAGGAGGGGCCGTTCGCGACCCCGGGCGGGCCGGCCGCGGCCCGGGTGGTGGCCCTGCTCGAGGTCGAGGGGGCCGGCGACTTCCTGCCCGCCTACGCCGGCAACCTCGACATCATGACCGCCGCCGCCGTCCGGGTCGGCGAGGCCCTGGCCGAGGCGCGCGTGGCCCAGGGGGTGGGGGCGTGACCGATACCGCGTTCCGGCTGACCGACTCGACCCTGCGCGACGGCTCCCACGCCCTGTCCCACCGCTATACCACCGAGCAGGTGGCCTCGATCGTGCGTGGCCTTGACGCCGCCGGGGTGCCGGTGATCGAGGTCAGCCACGGCGACGGGCTGGGCGGCTCCTCGTTCAACTACGGCTTCTCCGGCACCGACGAGCGCGAGCTGGTCTCGGCGGCCGTCGGGGCCGCCACCACGGCCAGGATCGCGGTCCTGCTCCTGCCCGGGATCGGGGTCGCCGACGACCTGCGCGACATGGCCGACCGGGGCGTGGCGGTGGCCCGGATCGCCACCCACTGCACCGAGGCCGACATCTCCTCCCAGCACATCCGCCTGGCCAAGCGCCTGGGCATGGAGGCGGTCGGGTTCCTGATGATGGCCCACATGGCCGAGCCGGCCGAGCTGCTGGACCAGGCCCGGCTGATGGAGTCCTACGGGGCCGACTGCGTGTACGTGGTCGACTCGGCCGGGGCCATGACCACCGCCGACGCCCGGGCCCGGGTCGGCACCCTGGCCGAGGGGCTCGGCTGCCAGGTCGGCCACCACGCCCACAACAACCTGTCGTTGGCCGTGGCCAACTCCCTGGCCGCCCTGGATGTGGGCGCCAGCCAGCTCGACGGCTGCTGCGCCGGGCTGGGCGCCGGGGCCGGGAACTGCCCGACCGAGGTGCTGGTGGCCACCTGCGACAAGCTGGGCCTGGCCACCGGGGTCGACCCGCTGGAGGCCATGGGGGTGGCCGAGGACCTGGTCCGGCCGCTGCGGCCCGAGATGGGGGTGATCGACCGGGCCGGGCTGCTGCTCGGCTACGCCGGGGTGTACGGGTCGTTCCTGCTCCACGCCCAGCGGGCCGCGGCCCGCTACGGGGTCGACGTTGGCGAGATCCTGCTCGAGCTGGGCCGCCGCCGCATCGTCGGCGGCCAGGAGGACATGATCCTCGACGTGGCCCTGGAGCTGGCCCGCCAGGAGGCCAGGGCGTGAACCACACGGCCGCCGACCCGGTCGCCCTGGCCCAGCACCTGGCCGGGCTGCGCCAGGGGCGGACCGCGGGCACCGGCCTGACCGCCGAGCACCCCGGGCTCGACCTGGAGCTGGCCTACGCCGTCCAGGAGGCCGGGGTGCGGCTGCTGGCCGCGGCCGGGGAGCGGCCGCTCGGGTTCAAGCTCGGCCTGACCAGCCGGGCCAAGCAGGCCCAGATGGGCGTGGCCGAGCCGCTGTACGGCGAGCTGACCGACGCCATGCTGCTCGACGTGGGCGAGCCGCTCGACACCGGCCAGCTGATCCAGCCCCGGGTCGAGCCCGAGATCGCCTTCCTGCTCGGGGCCGACCTGGCCGGGGAGCGGGTCGGGGCGGCCCAGGTGCTGGCGGCCACCGCCGCCGTGGCCCCGGCCATCGACGTGCTCGACTCCCGCTACGCCGGCTACGCCTTCACCCTGCCCGACGTGGTCGCCGACAACGCCTCGGCCGCCCGCCTGGTCCTGGGCGGGGTCCGCCAGGCCGTCGACGGGATCGACCTGCGCCTGGTCGGCTGCGTGCTCGAGGTCGGCGGCCGGGTCAGGGCCACCGCCGCCGGCGCGGCCGCCCTCGGCCACCCGGCCGCGGCCGTGGCCTGGCTGGTCCGGGCCCTGCACCGCCGGGGCCGGGGCCTGGCCGCCGGGGACGTGGTCCTGTCGGGCGGGCTCACCGAGGCGGTGGCGGTGGCCCCCGGCGACGTGGTCGTGGCCCGCCTGGGCCGCCTCGGGACCGTGGAGCTGGCCGTCCGCTAGACGCAACCGGGAGGACCCATGCCGTTCGTCCGCATCGACCTCGTCCGCGGCCGCGACAAGGCGGTCCTGATGCGGCTGGTCGAGGAGGTGTCGAAGGTCGTGGCCGACACCCTCGACACCCCGATCGACCGGGTCCGGGTCATGGTCTCCGAGGTCGACCCCGACCTGTGGGGCATCGGCGGCGTCCCCTACTCGGTGGCCAGGGGCCCGGTCGACGCCCAGCCGCCGCCGGGGGACCAGGGCCTTTGACCGGCCCCCCGGTGGAGGTGGCGGCGGGCCGGGCCGAGGAGCTGCCCGCCGGGACGGTCCGGCTGCTGGAGGCGGCCGGGCGGCGCGTGGCCGTCGGCAACGCCGGCGGCCGGCTGTTCGCCCTCGACGACACCTGCCTGCACCGGGGCGGGTCGCTGGCCTGCGGCCACCTCGACGGCGAGGTGCTGGTCTGCCCGATGCACTGGTGGCGCTATGACGTCCGCAGCGGCCGGCGGCTCGGCCAGCCGGGGCTGGCCGTGGCCAGCTACCCGGTCCGGGTGGTCGACGGCGAGGTCCTGGTCACCGTCACCCCGGCCCCGCCGCCCCGTTCCTGGCGCGAGATCCTGCTCGACCACGCCCGGGAGGGGACGGCCAGGTGAAGGCGGTGGTCCTGGACTTCGGCGGGCCGGTGCTGCTGACCCCGTTCGAGCGGCTGCGGGCCCTGGAACGGTCGCTCGGGGTGCCGGAGCGGACCTTCGACTGGCGGGGGCCGTTCGACCCGGCCGCCGACCCGCGGTGGCGGGCCATGCAGGCCGGGGAGCTCAGCGAGCGGGCCTACTGGGCGGGCCGGGCCGCCGAGGTGGCCGCGGTGTCGGGCGAGGCCGGGGTGCCGGCCATGATGGCCCGGCTGTTCGACGGCCCCGAGGACGAGCTGGTCCGCCCCCAGGCCCGGGCCCTGGTGGCCGAGGCCAAGGCGGCCGGGCTGGAGACGGCCGTGCTCACCAACGACCTCTACGACTTCCACGCCCAGGCGTGGATCGACCGCATGCGGGTCCTGGCCGAGGTCGGCTGCGTGGTCGACACCTCCCGCCACGGGACCCGCAAGCCGGAGCCGGCCGCCTACCGGCTGGTCCTGGACCGCCTCGGGGTCGCCGCCGACCAGGCGGTGTTCGTCGACGACCAGCCGGCCAACGCCGCCGGGGCCGGGGCCGCCGGGATGGCCCCGGTCTGGTTCGACGTCACCCGGCCCGACGACAGCTACCAGCAGGTCCGCCAGGCCATCGGGCTCGGCGGAGCAACAGGAGGGAACCCATGAGCGCGCTGGTCGAGATCCCGCACGTGATCGACGGGGAGGAGCGGCCGGCGGCCGACGGCCGGACCTTCGAGTCGGTCAACCCGGCCACCGAGGCGGCCTGGGCCCGGGTGGCCCGCGGCTCGGCGGCCGACGCCGGCGCGGCCGTGGCCGCGGCCCGGCACGCCTTCGACGAGGGGCCGTGGCCGCGGATGGCCCCGGCCGAGCGCGGGAAGGCCCTGCACCGGCTGGCCGACCTGATCGAGGCCGAGGCGGCCACCCTGGGCCGGCTGGACTCGACCGACATGGGCAAGCCGATCCGCCAGGCCCGCGACAACGACGCCGCCCGGGCCGCCCTCAACTTCCGCTTCTTCGCCGACTACGCCGCCCTGGCCACCGACGAGGCCCTGCCCTCGCCGACCGGCCACCACGTCTACACCCGGCACGAGCCGGTCGGGGTGGCCGCGGCCATCTCGCCCTGGAACTTCCCCCTCATGCTGGCCAGCTGGAAGGTCGCCCCGGCCCTGGCCTTCGGGAACACGGTGGTGCTCAAGCCGGCCGAGCAGTCGCCGGCGTCCTGCCACCGCCTCGGCCTGCTGGCCGGCCAGGCCGGCCTGCCGCCGGGGACGCTCAACGTCGTCCAGGGGTTCGGCCCGGGCGAGGCCGGCCAGGCCCTGACCGAGGACCCCGGGGTCGACCTGGTCACCTTCACCGGCGAGTCGGCCACCGGCCGGGCCATCCTGGCCGCCGGCGCCCCCACCCTCAAGCGGGTCAGCTTCGAGCTCGGCGGCAAGGGCGCCAACCTGGTCTTCGCCGACGCCGACCTGGCCAACGCGGTCGACTGGTCGCTGCGGGCCATCTTCCTCAACGCCGGCCAGGTCTGCCTGTCCGGGTCCCGGCTGTACGTGCAGCGGCCCGTGTACGAGGAGTTCCTGGACCGGTTCGTGGCCGGGGCCGAGGCCATGCGCCTGGGCGACCCGCTGGACGAGGCCACCGAGGTCGGGCCCCTCTCCTCCTCCGAGCACTGGGCCAAGGTCACCGGCTACCTGGAGCTGGCCGCGGCCGAGGGGGCCAAGGTCCGCAGCGGCGGCCCGCACCCAGACGGCTGGTGGGTCAGGCCGACCGTGCTGGTCGACGTCCACCAGGGCATGCGCGTCTGCCGCGAGGAGATCTTCGGCCCGGTGGTGGTGGTCCAGCCGTTCGACACCGACGAGGAGGCCGTGGCCCTGGCCAACGACTCGGCCTACGGCCTCAACGCGATGGTGTTCACCGAGAGCCTGCGCCGCGCCCACCGGGTCGCGGCCGCCGTCCGGGCCGGGACCATCTGGGTCAACTGCTTCTTCGTCCGCGACCTGCGGGCCCCCTTCGGCGGCTACAAGGACTCGGGCATCGGCCGCGAGGGCGGCAGCTACAGCCGCGAGTTCTTCACCGAGGCCAAGGCCGTGGTCATGCAGTTGTGACGGACGGCACACCTGGGCTGTGCGGCGCGGCACTGCCGCCGCCCGGCCCGGAGCACAGCATGGTGGCGACACCAGCTATCCGAAGAAGGCAGTCACCATGCGACCCGTCCGAATCCTGCTCGTGGCCATCGCGGTCATCGCGGTCGGCCTCACCGGCTGGGCCCTCGGCGCCCGCGGCGCGTACCCGGGACCCGACGACAACGCCACCGCGACCACGGCCGCCCAGAGCGAGCCCTTGGCCGCCCCGGCCCCCGCTCCCGACCCGGCCACCGGGGTCGTGACCATCCCTGACGGCCCACCGCCGTCCGGCACCACCACGCCCGCCCCGCGGCCGCGCATCGCCGGGTTCGGCAGCGAGCCG
>CALGFH010000065.1 GCA_937881255.1 uncultured Actinomycetes bacterium | reverse complement strand
GCGTCGGCTCGTACACCGACCCGCGGCCGTTGGGCTTGGGCCGGATCTCGACCACACCTCCCCGCCGACCTCGACCCGCCGGGGTCGCTCGACCTGCGGGCCGAGGAGGTCGGCGGGGTCGTCTGGTGCACCGGGTACACCGGCGACTTCTCCTGGCTCGACCCGGCCCTGGTCGGCGCCGGCGGGCAGCCCCGCCACGCCGACGGCGCCGCGCCAGTCCCCGGCCTCTGGTACCTGGGGCTGCGCTGGCTGCGCCGCCGCTGCTCCGCGATCCTGCTGGGCTTCCCCGGCGACGCCGCCGTCGTGGCCGCCGCCGTCCGGGCCCACCTGGGCGGCTGAGGCCCGCTACAGGAACGCCTCCAGGCCGGCGGCCTCGTAGGGGATGCCCTCGCGGTCGGCCAGGGCACAGAGGGCGTCACGGGCCCGGCCCAGGGCCAGGACCTGGACCGCCGGGTCGGCGGTGGGGTCGAGCAGCCGGCGGTAGGCCTCGGGGAAGGCCGGGCCGGCGGCCCCGGTGGCGGCGGTGGCGTGGAGGGCGTGGGGCAGGTTGCGGTAGGCGGTCCGGGTCTGGAGGCCGACGACCAGGGCGGCCAGCACGGCCGCCTCCTTGACGGCCAGGAGGGTGGTGGGCAGGTCGCCGGCCAGCTCGGCGGCGCGGGCCTTGGCGTCCCAGGACAAGAGTTGGACGAGGTCGACCCCGGCGGCGGCGGCGAACACCTCGGGGGCGGCCTCCTCCACGGCGGCCTCGTGGACGTGCTTCAGCTTGTGGAAGAACCCGCCCGGGTCGTGGACGGCCAGGTGGTTGACGTACTGGTCGGCGGCCAGGGGCCAGGCCGGGCCGATGTGGCCGGCCTCCTCCAGGTAGGCGTCGGCGGCGATCGCGCCCAGGTCGACCACCGTGCCCCGGTGGCGCAGGTAGCGGGCTGGCACCTCGACCTCGGGGCCGGTGGTGACCACGGCCAGGTCCAGGTCGGACTCCTCGCCGTCGTCGCCCCTGGCCACCGAGCCGTGCACGCCGACGGCGGCGATCGTCGCCCCGTGCCGTTCCAGCAGCCGCTCGGTCAGGTCGGCGGCCAGCCGCAGTCGCTCGTCGTGGTCCACCGGCCAAGGCTACCCGGAACCGGTCGTCCGGCCGATCCGGGATCGGCCGTTCGGTTGACCCGGGGCCCGCCCGCCCGGCGGTAGGCTCCGGGCATGGACAACGACCCCGTCCTCTGGTGCAAGGACCTGCGCAAGCGCTTCAAGGAGCGCCTGGCCGTCGACGGCGTCGGGTTCGAGGTCGCCCCGGGGGAGACCTACGGGCTGCTCGGGCCCAACGGCGCCGGCAAGACCACCACCATCTCGATGATCTGCGGGCTCCTGCGCCGCGACGGCGGCGAGGTCACCGTGGCCGGGGCGTCCCTGGACCGCGACCCCGGGCAGGTCAAGGCGGCCATCGGCTACGTGCCCCAGGACGTCGCCCTCTACCCCGACCTGAGCGGGCTGGAGAACCTGCGCTTCTGGGGGCGGATGTACGGCCTGGCCGGTCGCGACCTGGCCGAGCGGGTCGAGGCCACCCTCGAGGTCGTCGGGCTGACCGAGCGGGCCGGGGACAGGGTGGCCGACTACTCGGGCGGGATGCAGCGGCGGCTCAACATCGCCGCCGGGATGCTGCACCGGCCGCGGCTGCTGGTGCTGGACGAGCCCACGGCCGGGGTCGACCCCCAGAGCCGCAACGCCATCCTCGCCAACGTCGAGGCCCTGGGCGGCGAGGGGATCGCCGTGCTCTACACCACCCACTACATGGAGGAGGCCGAGCGCCTCTGCGACCGGGTCGGGATCATCGACCAGGGCCGCCTGGTCGCCGAGGGCACCCGGCGCGAGCTGGTGGCCAGGGTGGGGGAGCGCGACCGCATCGAGCTGGCCGCCACCGGCGACCTGGCCGGCCTGGCCGCCGTGGCCGCCCGCGTCGACGGGGTCGACGAGGCCAGCGTGGTCGGCGGCGGCGTCCACCTGGTCGCCCGGGACGGCCGCCGCCTGCTGCCGCGGCTGCTGGAGGCGGCCGAGCACTCCGGGGCCGAGGTGACCAGCGTCGAGCTGGTCGAGCCCGACCTGGAGGCCGTGTTCCTGCACCTGACCGGCAAGGCCCTGCGGGACTGACCGATGCTGCGGACCGCGCTGCTCGTCGCCGGCAAGGACCTGCGCCAGCGCCTGCGTGACCGCTCGGCCCTGGTGATCGCCTTCGTGGCCCCGTTCGTGCTCGCCTCCATCATCGGCCTGGCCTTCGGCGGGGACTTCGCCTTCAAGGCCACCTACGCGGTCGCCGACGCCGACCGGGAGCCGGTGGCGGCCGGCTTCACCGACGGCGTGCTGGCCAGCCCCGGCCTGCGCGACCTGGTCACCGTGCGCCAGGTCGACGCCGCCGAGGCCAGGGCCCTGGTCGACCGGGGCGACGCCGACGCCGCCTTCCTGCTCCCGGCCGGCTTCTCGGCCTCGGTCCAGCGGGGCGGGGCGGCCACCATCACCGTGCTCGAGTCGGGGGAGAACCCGATCGCCGGCCAGGTCGCCCGCTCGCTGGCCGAGGCCTACGCGGCCGAGCTGGCCGCCACCCAGCTGGCCGTGCGGACCGCCCTCGCACAGCGCGGCCAGCCCGCGACCGCCGCCGAGGCCCGCGAGCTGGGGGAGCGGGCGGCCGCCGGCCGGCTGCCCGTGCAGCTGACCGAGGGCCAGGTCGGGGGCCGCACCATCGAGGCGGCCAACTACTTCGGCCCCTCCATGGCCATCTTCTTCCTGTTCTTCACCGTGTCCTTCGGGGCCCGCAGCGTCCTGGCCGAGCGCCGCCAGGGGACCATGCGGCGGCTGCTGGCCAGCGCCGCCTCGCCCAGCGGGGTGCTGGCCGGCAAGGCCCTGGCCGCGTTCGTCCTCGGCACCTCCAGCGTGCTGGTCATGTGGCTGGCGACCACGCTGGTGTTCGGGGCCGACTGGGGCGACCCGGTGGCCGTGGTCGCCCTGACCATCTCCAGCGTGCTCAGCGCCATCGGCATCACCGCCCTGGTCGTCACCCTGGCCAGGTCCGAGGAGCAGGCCGAGGGGTTCAGCTCGCTGGTGGTGTTCACCCTGGCCCTGCTCGGCGGCAACTTCGTCTACCTGGCCCAGCTCCCCGAGACGCTCCAGCGCGTCTCCCTGCTCACCCCCAACGGCTGGGCCCTGCGCGGCTTCGTCGACCTGGTCGCCGACGGCGGCGGCCTGGCCACGGTGGCCGTGCCGGTCGCCGTGACCCTGGCCGTCGGCCTGGCCACCGGCGGCCTGGCCCTGTACCGGGCCCGGCGGATGGTGGCGGCATGAAGGCCCTGATGATGGCCGGCTCGGCCCTGCGCCGCCTGGCCCGGGACCGCCTCGCCCTGTTCTTCATCGTGCTCCTGCCGGTGGTCATCATCGCCGTCATCGGGATCACCTTCGGCGACGCCGCCTCCGAGCGGCTGCCGGTCGGGATCGCCGACGAGGGCGCCGGCCCGCTCGGCGACCAGCTCCGGGCCGGGCTGGTGGCCTCACCGGCCCTGGACGCCCGCGCCTACGACGACCCCGACGCCCTCCGCAAGGCGGTCCGGCGCGGCGTGGTCTCGGCCGGGGTCGTCCTGCCGGCCGGCTACGACCAGGCCCTGCGGGCCGGCCGCCCGGCCGAGGTCACCTTCGTGGTCGACCAGACCCGGCCCGCCCCGGCCCCGGTCCGCACGGCCGTCTCGGCCGTGGTGGCCAGGCAGGCGGCCGAGGTCAAGGCGGCCCGGTTCGCCGCCGAGCGCGCCGGCGTCTCCTTCGACACCGCCCTGGCCAGGGCCCGGGCCCTGGCCGACGGCCAGGAGCAGGTCCGGGTCGAGGCGACCACCATCGGCGGCCGCGAGGACGCCCTGCCCACCGGCTTCAACTACACCGCCCCGGCCAACCTGGTCCTGTTCGTGTTCATCACCTCGCTGGCCGGGGCGGCCGGCCTGATCGAGGCCCGCCGCCTCGGCGTGATCCGGCGCATGCTGGCCACCCCGACCACCACCGCCACCATCCTGTTCGGCGAGGCCCTGAGCCGCTTCGCCGTCGCCCTGCTCCAGGGCATGATCATCTTCGTGGTCGGCTGGCTGGTCTTCGGGGTCGACTGGGGCGACCCCCCGGCCGCCCTCGTCCTGGTCCTCACCTTCGCCCTGGTCGGCACCGGCGTCGGCATGCTGCTCGGCTCGGTCCTGGGCAACGCCGAGCAGGCCACCTCGATCGGCCCCCCGGTCGGCATCGCCCTCGGCATGCTCGGCGGCTGCATGTGGCCCCTGGCCATCGTCCCCGAGCCCATGCGCGTCATCGGCCACCTGTTCCCCCAGGCCTGGGCCATGGACGCCTTCATCGCCCTGATCGCCAAGGGCGCGACCATCACCGGCATCGCCCTCCAGCTGGCCGTCCTGGCCGCGTTCGCGGTCGCCCTCCTGGCCCTTGCCACCTGGCGCCTCCGCAAGACCCTGGCCGGCTAGCCCGGGCGGACGGCCAGGGTGGTGGCATCGCGGCCGAACCCGAGGGCCCTGGCGATCGCCACCGAAGGGGCGTTGGCGTCGAGGGTCTGGTAGTGGGCGACCGAGCCGGCGTCCAGGGCCGCCCTGGTCGCCGCGGCCGCCACCGCGCGGCCGTGCCCGCGGCCGCGGTGACCGGGGTGGGTGAGGACGCCGACAGAGCTGACCGGTTCGCCGGCGTCCTCCAGGGTGGCGGCCGCGACCAGCGCCCCGCCGGCGAAGCGGCCGAACACCGGCGGCCGGTCGGGGTCGACCGCGCTGTGTTCCCAGGCGATCGGGCCGGCGGCCAGCCGCAGGGCGTCGAGGGCGGAGCGGTCGGCCTCGCCGAGCAGCCGGACGCCCTCGGTCGAGGTTGGGCGGTAGTCGGCGGCGTCGGCAAACCCCTGGTAGGCGGGTCCGATGACCGAGCTCGGGCTGGCGCCGAGCGCCGCCCGCAGCCGGGAGGGCGCGAACGCCTCGGCCACGGTGAGGCCGCGAAGGCGGTCGGCCGCGGCCGGGCGCCGGCCATGCGGGACGGCGACGATCAGGATGCCGGCGCGCAGCAGGGCGAAGGCACCGGGCCCGGGGCCTTCGGCCACCGAGATGCCGGGACGGTGCAGGTCGGCCGTGGCGCAGCCGAGCCGTCCGGCCCAGAAGGCCTCGATGGCGGCCAGGCCGGCGGAGCTGGGCACGCTGGTGGTCAGGCTCCGGGGGTCGCGCCGGCGGACGGGCCGGGCGGCGGATCCGGGCGGCGGCGGGGGATGGTGACGTCGAACCAGCGGTGGCGGGCGCGTTGCTGGGTGATGTCGACGTGGACGTGCTTGGTCTGGGTGTACTCCAGGTAGCCCTGCTCGCCGAGCTCGCGGCCGACGCCGGACTGCTTGTAGCCGCCGAAGGGGTACCTGGGGTTGAGGAGGTGGTAGTCGTTGACCCAGACCGTGCCGGTGCGGAGGCGCTCGGCGACCCGGACGGCCCGGGCCGAGTCGCGGCTCCAGACGGCGCCGGCCAGGCCGTAGGGGGAGTCGTTGGCCACGGCGACCGCCTGGTCGTCGTCGTCGACCGGGATGACGGTCAGGACCGGGCCGAAGATCTCCTCCTGGGCGATGCGGGAGGACGGGTCGGCCCCGGTGAAGATGGTGGGGGCGAAGTAGAAGCCGCCCTCGTGGCCGGGAACCTCGACCCGGTGGCCGCCGGTGGCCAGCTTGGCCCCGTCCTCCTGGCCGACCCGCACGTAGCGCTCGACCCGCTCCAGCTGCTCGGCCGAGATGAGCGGGCCCATGTCGGAGGCCGGGTCGGCGGCCGGGCCGACGGTGATCCGCTCGGCGATGTCGACCAGGCGGGCCACCACCTCGTCGTGGATCGGCCGGGCCACCAGCAGGCGGCTGCCGGCGGTGCAGACCTGGCCCTGGTGGAAGAAGATCGCGTAGGCGGCGCCGTCGGCGGCCAGGTCGAGGTCGGCGTCGTCGAGCAGGATGTTGGCCGACTTGCCGCCCAGCTCCAGCAGGACCTTCTTGACCGTGCCGGCGGCCAGGGCGGCGACCCGCCGGCCGACCTCGGTCGAGCCGGTGAAGGCGACCTTGTCGACCTCGGGCGAGGTGACCAGGGGCTCGCCGGCCTCCGGCCCGAACCCGGGCAGGACGTTGACCACGCCGTCGGGCACGCCGGCCTCGGTGCACAGCTTGGCCAGCTCGATCGCGCTGCAGGGCGTCTGCTCGGCCGGCTTGAGGACGACGGTGTTGCCGGCGGCCAGGGCCGGGGCCAGCTTCCAGGCGGCGTTCTGGATGGGGAAGTTCCAGGGGACGATGGCGGCGCAGACCCCGACCGGCTCGCGGCGCAGGTAGTTGTGGCTGGGGCCGGGGGCGACGGTGAACGGCAGGGGCAGCTCGGCCGGGAGCCGGGTGGCCAGCTCGGCGTAGGTCCGGAAGGTGAACATCGCCCCGGACACGTCGGCCGACCGGGTCTTGCGGACGGTGCCGCCCGAGTCGCGGACCTCCAGGTCGACCAGGCGGCCGGCCTCCTCCTTGAGCTTGGCCGCGACCGCCTGGAGCACCGCCGCCCGGCGCTCCGGCTTGAGGCCGGACCAGCGGCCGTCCTCGAAGGCGGCCCGGGCGGCGGCCACGGCCCGGCCGGCGTCGACCTGGCCGGCCCTGGCCACGGTGGCATGGGCCTGCCCGGTGGACGGGTCGAGGGTCTCGAAGGTCTCCCCGCTGGCCGCGTCCGTTGGGGCGCCGTCGATCCACAGCTGGTAGTCGGCGGGCATGGTCAGGCTCCCTGGAAGTTCGGGGGGCGCTTCTCCAGGAAGGCGGTCACGCCCTCAAG
>CALGFH010000064.1 GCA_937881255.1 uncultured Actinomycetes bacterium | reverse complement strand
CCAGGTCGGGGTCGAGCCCGAGCTCGACGCCCTCCTCGGCCACCAGCTCGTCCTCAACGCTGTCGGCCATCTCGTGGGGGTCGACGTCCTCGGGCAGCTGCTCGATCAGCTCCTGCTCGTGCTCCGGCTCGGTCACGTACGGCTCCTTGGTCGGTTGGGCGGTCAAACGTACCCGAGGCGGGCGGCCAGGTCCTCGTGGAGGGACCGGGCGGCCCGTTGGGCCTCGGCGGCGTCGGGGCGGGGCTCGACCACCCGGACGGTGGCCGGCTCGGTGGACTGGCCGAGGGCGAGCAGGGCCGCGCCCCGGGCCGAGGCCTCGGGCTCGTCGACCACCCGGACCGGGCGGGCGAGCACGTCGGCCAGGGTCTGCTGCCACCAGGGGGAGGCGACGACCGCCCCGCCGGAGGCGACCACCTCCGGCTCCGCCGGCAGGGTGGCGGCCAGGGCCTCGTAGCCGGCGGCCAGCCGGTAGCAGACCGACTCCAGGGTGGCGGCCAGGATCTCGACCGGGGTGGTGGCCAGGGAGAGGCCGGTGATCGCCCCCGACCCGGCGGCCAGGTCGAGCGGCGGGCGGGACCCGGCGTGGTACGGCATCACCACCACCCCCCGCGACCCGGGCGGGACGGCGGCCAGCTCGTCCTCGACCGAGCCCTCGGCCGGCAGGGTGGTCACCTGGCGCAGCCAGGCGTAGAGGTTGCCGGCGCCCGAGAAGGCGGCCCCGCTGACCACCTGGCGGTCGTCGACCAGGTAGCGCCAGAGCTCGCGGTGCAGCGGCCCGGCCGCCTCGGCCGGCTCGACGGCCCGGATGGCGGCCGAGGTGCCGATGTTGATGGCCACCTGGTCGGGGGCGACGCAGCCGGCGCCGACGTTGGAGGCGGCCCCGTCGCCGGTCGCCGGGTGCCAGGTCGCGGCGGCCAGGGCCGGCCAGCGCCTGGCCCCCTCGGCCCCGAGCCGGCCCGACCAGCCCCCCTCTGCGACGGCCGGCAGGGCCCGCTCGTCAACCCCGGCCAGCTCCAGCGCCTGGGCGTCCCAGGTCGCGGTGGCCAGCTCCAGCAGCCCGGTCCCCGAGGCCATCGACGGCGAGGCGCTGGGGTCGCCGAGCAGGGCCCCGGTCACGTACTCGGCCAGGCCCAGGTAGCGGGCCGGGGCGGGGGAGAGCTGGCTGGCCAGCCAGGGCAGCTTCACGGTCCAGTACAAGGTGTGGGGGCGGGCCCCGGTGGCGGCGTGCAGGCGGTCCATGTCGCCCCGCGAGCGCAGCTCGGCCACCAGCGGCGCGGCCCGGGTGTCGGCCCAGGTGAGCGCGCCCGTCTGGCGGCGCCCGTCGGCGCCCAGGGCGATCACCGAGTGCCAGGCGCAGGAGGTGGCCACGTGCTCGACCTGGTCCAGCTCCCCCCGGCCGGCCAGCTCGTCGAGGCACTCGCCGACGGCCGCCACCACCTCGTCCGGGTCGAGCTCGGCCTTGCCCTCGTCGGTGATCTCCAGGGAGGTCGGCCGCCGGGCGAGCACGTCGGGCAGGGCGACCCCGCGGTCGTCGAAGACCAGCGCCCGCACCGACGACGTGCCCAGGTCGAGCGCCAGCACCCGCGCGTCGGCCACGCCACCTCCTCGGTCCAGCCCGACGACCTGATCTCCCCCTGATACCCAGACCTTCCCGTCTCTACCGCTCCCTGCGTCCCCCTCCCGTCGTGCCGGCGCGGTATGGTATGTCGCGTTCGGCCGTCAACCGTGGAACAGCGGAGATGGAACGGATGTCGCCGGGTCGGCGCCGGCGCCTGGCCAGGAGCGTCCTGCTCCTCGTCCTGGTGCTGGTGGCGGGCGCCCTCTGGCTCCGCGACCGGGCCGACCCCGCGCCCTCGGCCGCCTCCGGCCCATCGCCGGCGGCCGCGCGCCCGGGCACCCCCGCCGGCGCCGACCCGGAACGGGCGGCCGCCGACGCCGAGCGGCGACTGGACGAGCGGAGCTGGCGCCTGGCCGTCACCACCCACCCGCCCGGGGCCCAGCTCTCGATCCGGGCCGCCGGCGGGCCGGCACGGCGGGCCCGGACCCCGTTCAAGGGCACCCTGCGCGGCGGCGAGCTGGAGCTGACCGTGGCCCGGGCCGGCTACAACCGGCTGGTCCAGCGGGTCACGCTCGACCGTCACCGCGCCCTCGACCTGTGGCTGGACCCCGCCGGCCTGCTCCACCACAAGCTGGGCGAGCTGCGCAGCGGGTCCAACCCCAAGCAGGTGGCCTTCTCGCCCGACGGCCGCGAGCTGTGGGTCTCGCTGCTGGGCGGGCGGGGCGTTGAGGTGTTCGACGCCCGGACCATGCGCAAGCGCAAGGCCATCCGCCTCGGCGAGCACGGCGCGGTCGAGGTGCTGTTCACCGGCGACGGCCGCACCGTCTACGCCAGCCAGATGGAGACGGCCTCGGTCTGGGAGATCGACCGGGCCAGCTTCCGGGTCCGCCGCCAGCTCGCCACCAAGGGGAACTGGAGCAAGGTCATGGCCCTCTCGCCCGACGAGCGGACCCTGTACGTGGCCAACTGGGTGTCGGGCGACATCTCCGAGATCGACCTGCGCAAGGGGAAGGTCCGGCGCCTGCTCGAGACCGTGCGGACGCCGCGGGGGCTGTGGCCGACCACCGACGGCCGGCGGCTGTACGTTGCCGGGTTCGAGGACGGCGAGCTCCAGCGGATCGACCTGGCCACCGGCAAGGCAAAGACCCTGCTGCGCACCGGCGGGGCCATGCGGCACCTGGTCGGCGACCCCGAGGGCCGGCGCCTGTACGCTGACGACATGGGGACCAACCAGGCCTTCGTGGTCGACCTGGCCAGCGAGCGGGTACGCAAGCTGGCCACCACCGACAACGTGCCCAACACCATCGACCTGACCCCCGACGGGCGGGTCCTGTACGTGTCGAACCGCGGGCGCAACGGCGCCTCCTACTACAACCCGGGGCCGGAGTGGGGCTCGGTGCTGGCCATCGACACGGCCAGCGGCAAGGTGCTGGACGCCATGGTCGGGGGCAACCAGACCACCGGCCTGGACGTGTCGGCCGACGGGCGGCTGCTGGCCTTCTCGGACTTCCTCGACAACCGCATCCACATCTTCGCGGTCCCGCCCTACCAGCGGCTGGCCGCCGGCGGGGGCGGCCGGGCCGCGGCCCACCGGGCCGAGCTGGCCAAGCGGTAGCGTTGCGGCGCCTCGTCCTGTGGGACATCGACGGCACCCTGGTCCAGGCCGGGGAGGTCGGCCGCGACATCTTCACCGAGGCGTTCCAGGCCGTGCTCGGCCGCGACCCCGACCAGGTCACCGCCAAGGCCCTGGTGATGGCCGGGCGGACCGACCCCGAGATCGCGCTCGAGTTCCTGGCCGCCCACGAGATCGCCGAGGGGGCTTCGCACCTGCCGGCGTTCAGCGAGGCGCTGGTGACGGCCCTGGCGGCCAAGGCGGCGGTGATCCGGGAGCGGGGCCGGGCCCTGCCCGGGGCCAGGGAGGCGCTGGTCGCGCTCGGCCGCGGCGACGGGGTCGTCCAGTCCCTGCTGACCGGCAACCTGCAGCCCAACGCCCTGCTCAAGCTGGCCAGCTTCGAGCTCGACGGCTACCTCGACTTCGAGGTCGGCGGGTTCGGCTCCGACCATCACCACCGGCCCAGCCTGGTCGAGGTGGCCAGGGCCAAGGCCGAGCGCAAGTACGGGACGGGGTTCCCGGGCACGGCCACCGTGCTGGTCGGCGACACCCCCCTGGACGTCGCGGCCGGCCGCGCCGGCGGGGCCCGGGTGGTCGCCGTCGCCACCGGCCCCTACCGGGCCGACGAGCTCCGCGCCACCGAGGCCGACGCGGTCCTCGAGGACCTGCGGGACACCGAGGCGGCCCTGGCCGCCATCCTCGGCTAGTTCCGGCTGGCCCCGCCGGACCGCGACGCCCAGGCCCGCTCGATGGTGTCCAGGAGCGGCAGCGCCGAGCAGCCCTTGACCAGGTAGGCGTAGGCGTTGGCGGCGTCGGCCTCGCTCTTGAGGGCCGGGTCCTCGTAGGCGGACAGGATGATCACGGGCAGGGACGGGACCTGGTCGCGCAGGGCCCTGGCCGCCTGGAGGCCGTCCATCACCGGCATGCGCAGGTCCATCAGGACCACGTCGGCGTCGGTCCGGGTGGCCAGCTCCACCGCCTCCTGGCCGTTCTCGCCCTCGGCCACCACCTCGATGCCGCAGTCCTCCAGCAGCAGCCGCAGCTCGTGGCGGAAGCCGTGGTTGTCGTCGACCAGCAGCACCCGGGGTGCCGGCCCGGCCGGCCCGGTGGCCGTCATGCCGCCACCAGGGCCTTGGGCAGGGACGCGGTCAGGACGGTGCCGGACCCCGGCCGCGACCACACCGTCCAGGTCCCGCCGGCCAGCTCGACCCGCTCCCGCATGCCGGCCAGGCCGAAGTGGTCCAGGCCGCCCAGCTGCTCGGCGGCCGGGTCGAATCCGATCCCGTCGTCGTGCACCTCCAGCACCACCGCCTCGGCCGTCTCGGACAGCTCGACCCGGGCCCTGGACGCCCTGGCGTGCCTGGCCACGTTGGTCAGCGCCTCCTGGGCGACCCGGTAGAGGACGATCTCGGTGTCCTCGGGGAGCCGCTCGGGCAGCTTGGCGGCCAGGGTGCAGCTGATCCCGGACTGCTGGCGGACCATGTCCACGTAGTCGCAGAGGGCGCTGACCAGGCCGCGCTCCTCCAGCACGGGCGGCCGCAGGGTGGCCATGATGCGCCGCAGCGACTGCACCTCGGCGGCCAGCCCGGCCTGGGCGTCGCTGAGCAGCTGGCTGCCCTCCTCGAGCTGGCCGCGGCGCAACCGGAGCTGGCCCCGCTCCAGCGACAGCCCGAGCCGGGTCAGGCCCTGGATGGGGCCGTCGTGCAGCTCGGCGGCCATGCCGCTGCGCTGGCGCTCGGTCACCGAGAGGATCTTGTTGACCAGGCGGCTCCGATCCGTCCGGGCCTTCTCCTCCACCGACCGCTGGCGCGACCGGGCCCGCTCGACCCGCCACAGCAGGACCAGGGAGAGGAGCGTGGCCGCGACCACCACCGCCAGCGCCCCGGCCTTGGAGCGGCCCTGGGCGGCGCTGGCCGCCCGGCTGTAGTCGGCCGCGGTGGTCCGCAGCAGCGCGGCCAGCCGCTCGAAGCCCGGGTCGACCTGGGCGCGGTCGACCCGGTTGGCGGCCACCAGGTCGCCGGCGGCCAGCAGGGCGAGCTTGGTGTCGAGGGTGGCCTGCCAGTCGACCGCGGCCGCCCGGACCCGGCGCACGGCCGGGTCGTCGGGGTGCAGGGCGGCCAGCTCGGCCAGGGCGGCGGTCAGCTCCTGGCGGATGTCGGCGGCGCGCCGGGCCATCGCCTCGTCAAGGGCCCCGCTGGAGGTGGCCCGGGAGTCGAGCGCCGCCTGCTCGTAGGCCCGCGCCTCGAGCAGGTAGGACAGCCGCTCGGCCCGTTCCAGCCGCCCGACCTCGCCCCCGACGCGGTTGGCCCCGGCGAAGGAGGCCATGGCGATGGCCACCAGGGCGGCGGCAAGGGTCCACAGGGACGAGCCCTTGGCCCGCCCCCGCCGCCTCGTCCCCGATCGGGTCACGCCGCCTCCATCGGCATCCGCCGCCCGGTCTTGAGGGTCGGCGGCCCGACCTCAGGTCATCAGGCGGTGGGCCAGGGCGGCCGAGACCCGGCGGGGGAGCAGGCGGTTGGACCAGACGCTGGCCGCGTTGAGCCGGCCCGGGACCAGGCTGGGGCGGCCCTTGAGCATGGCCTCGACCCCGATGCGGGCCACGGCCGGGCTGTCCATCATGGCCAGGCGCTGGTAGCGGGTGGCCCGCTGGCCCGAGACCTGGAGGAACTCGGTGGCCACGATCCCCGGGGACAGGGCGGTGGCCGTGACCCCGCTGCCCCGCAGCTCGTAGCTGAGGGCCTCGGTGAAGTTGAGGACGAAGCTCTTGGCGGCCGAGTAGCTGGCGTACAGGGGCGACGGCTGGTAGGCGCCGATCGAGGCGATGTTGAGGATCCAGCCGGCCCGGCGCTCCAGCATGCCGGGCAGGAACAGCTTGGTCAGGTGCACGGGCACGATCATGTCCAGCTCCAGCATGGCCCGCTCGCGGGCCCAGTCCAGCGTGCTGAAGGGGCCGTAGAGCCCGAAGCCGGCGTTGTTGACCAGCACGTCGACCGGCCGGTGGCCGGCCTCGGCGCCGGCCAGGAGCCGGTCGGGGGCGGCGGGGTCGTTGAGGTCGAGGGCCACCACCTCGGCCTCGGTCCCGGCCGCGGCCAGCTCCCCCTGGAGCGACCGCAGCCGGTCCTCGCGCCGGGCGACCAGGGTCAGGGCGGCGCCGCGGCGGGCCAGCTCGCGGGCGAAGTCGGCCCCGAGGCCGCTGGAGGCCCCGGTGACCAGCGCGTGGCGGCCGGCCAGGGCGGGATCGGTGCTCGTCATGGGCGTGCTCCTCGTCTGGCGCCGTCTGGCGCCGGACCCGGTGTCCTGCGCGCATCTACGCATACTTCGCATGGTCGCCGGGTAGATGGTTGGGTGCTCGTATTGGTGCCGACGCGCCCGACGCCGGGCGCACCCGAGCGAGGAGGGCACATGACGAACGACCACCACGAGCCGTCGAGGGCGACCTCCACCGGCCGGCTGACGAAGGACGAGGCGGTGACCGCCACCGAAGCCGTCGGCAAGGACCCCGAGATGGTCGAGCTGGAGCGTCGACACTCGCGCTTCGTCTGGCCGGCCACCGCCTTTTTCCTGATCTACTACCTGAGCCTCAACATCCTCGCCGGCACCTCCCCCGACCTGATGGGGACCAAGCTGTTCGGGGAGTTCACCTTCGGGTACCTGTTCGCCCTCTCCCAGTTCCTGATGGCCTTCGTGGTCGCCTGGGTGTACTCGCGCTGGGCCGCCAGGCGGATGGACCCGCTGGCCACCGACCTGCGCGAGAAGCTCCGCGACCAGCAGATCAAGGAGGCGAGCGAATGAACGACCAGGCGCTCTCCCTGACCCTGTTCGTGGTGTTCGTCCTCATCACCCTCGGCATCACCATCTGGGCCTCGCGCCAGACCAAGACCGCGGCCGACTTCTACTCGGCCGGGCGCCGCATCACCGGCTGGCAGAACGGCGTCGCCATCTCCGGCGACTACATGTCGGCGGCCAGCTTCCTCGGCATCGCCGGGCTGATCTCGCTGTTCGGCTACGACGGCTTCCTCTACTCGGTGGGCTGGCTGGTCGCCTACCTGACCGTGCTCATCCTGGTCGCCGAGCTGCTGCGCAACTCCGGCAAGTACACCATGGCCGACGTGCTCGCCTACCGGATGCGCCAGCGCCCGGTGCGCTCGGCGGCCGCGCTGTCCACGGTCGGCGTCTCGATCGTCTACCTGATCGCCCAGATGGTCGGGGCCGGCGCCCTGGTCAAGCTGCTGCTCGGTGTGGAGGGGGACGCGGCGTCGATCCTGGCCATCGCCGGGGTCGGGGTGCTGATGATCGTGTACGTCACCTTCGGGGGGATGATCGGGACCACCTGGGTCCAGATCGTCAAGGCGGTCCTGCTGATGGCCGGGACGGTGCTGCTGTCGTTCCTGGTGCTGACCAAGTTCGGCTTCTCGATGAACAAGATGTTCGCCGACGCGGCCGAGGCCAGCGGCAAGGGCGACGCCTTCCTGGCCCCGGGGCTGCGCTTCACCAGCACCATCGAGCTGGTCTCGCTGGGGCTGGCCCTGGTCCTGGGCACGGCCGGGCTGCCCCACATCCTGATCCGGTTCTACACCGTGCCCACCGCCCAGGCGGCCCGCAGGAGCGTCATCTGGGCCATCGGCATCATCGGCAGCTTCTATATCCTGACCACCTTCCTCGGCTTCGGCGCGGCCGCCCTGGTCGGCCAGGAGCGGATCAAGGAGGCCGACGCCGCCGGCAACATGGCCGGTCCGCTGCTGGCCCAGACGATCGGCGGGGGCGAGGGCAGCTTCGGCGGCGACCTGTTCCTGGCCTTCATCGCGGCCGTGGCCTTCGCCACCATCCTGGCCGTGGTGGCCGGGCTGACCATCACCGCCTCCTCCAGCTTCGCCCACGACTTCTACGCCAACGTCATGCGACGGGGCCAGGAGCGGGACGAGGCGGCCGAGGTCCGGGTGGCGCGGATCACCGCCCTGGTCATCGGGGCCATCGCGATCGTGCTGGCCTCCTTCGCCCGCGGGCAGAACGTGGCCTTCCTGGTCGGGCTGGCCTTCGCCGTGGCCGCCAGCGCCAACCTGCCGACGATCCTGTTCTCGCTCTACTGGAAGC
>CALGFH010000063.1 GCA_937881255.1 uncultured Actinomycetes bacterium | reverse complement strand
CCTCGATGTCCAGGTCGGGCTGGTAGAAGCGGTTGAACAGGACCAGCCCGTTGGCTCCGGCCTCGACCAGCTGCCCGGCCATGTTGGCCATCGAGCTGAAATACGGGCTGAGCTTGACGGCCAGGGGCAGCCGGGTCGCCCGGCGCACCCCCCGGACCACGTCCAGGTAGTGCCATTCCACGTCGCCGCCCGACAGCCCGGGCCGCGAGGACACGTAGTAGACGTTGAGCTCCAGGGCGTCGGCCCCGGCCTCCTCGAGGCGGCTGGCGTAGCTGGCCCAGCCGCCCCGGGAGACGCCGTTCAGGCTGGCCACCACCGGGATCGAGAGGGCCTCCTTGGCCTGGGAGACCAGCCCCAGGTAGGCGGCCGGCCCGGCACCGTACCCGGCCTGGCCGCCCGGCCCGGCCCCGGGCCTCGGCGACGCCTCGGCGATCTCCTCCTCGAACAGCGAGGGCAGCACCACCGCCCCCGCCCCGGCCGCCTCCAGCCGCCGCAGCCCGTCCAGGCTCCCGGTCAGCGGCGAGGACGAGGCGACCAGCGGGGACCGCAGCTCCATCCCCAGATAGCGGGTTCGCAGATCGGCCATGGTGGCGTCCCCTCCGACGGCTCCGGGCTCCTGGTTCCGTCCAGGCTGCCCCGATCCGGCCCCGGCCCCCAGAGGCGAAGGTCCCGTGCGGCACCGGCCGTTCGGCCCATGACCGGCCCCCGCCGGCTTGGGAACCTGTTCCCAGCGAGCGGCAAGGTGCCGTTCGAGGAAGAAAGGAGGCGGTCGCGCCATGGCAAGCACCGCCAATGGGCGTCCGTCGAGCACACCGGTGTACATCGAAGAGCCGGGATTCTCGAGATGGCTGTTCGGATCGAGCGCCGCCGGCTGGATCTGGCTGGTGGCCAGGCTGTGGCTGGGCTGGGAGTGGCTGCAGGCCGGCTGGAACAAGGTCTTCGGCGGCAACATCACCTGGAAGGTCTGGGACTGGGGCAGCTCGGCCTACAGCCTGACCGGTGACGGCAACATCGGCTGGGTCCGCTCGGGCACCGTGCCCACCGAGGAGGGCGGCCAGCAGACCATGCAGGTCGGCGACGCCGTCGCCGGGTTCGCCGCCGGGGCCCTGGAGCGCGGCACCGCCGGGGACCACCCCGACATCGCCTACTCCTGGTACGTGACCTGGCTGGAGTGGCTGCGCGACACCGGCCACACCTTCTTCGGCCCGCTGGTGGCCATCGGCGAGGTCGTGATCGGCATCGCCCTGATCCTCGGCCTGTTCACCGGGATCATGGCCTTCCTGGGCGCGGTCCTGAACTTCTCGTTCGTGTTCGCCGGCAGCGCCGGGGTCAACCCGGCCATGATCGTGGTCTCCATGTTCCTGATCCTGGCCTGGCGCAACGCCGGCTGGTACGGCCTGGACCGGTACGTGCTCCCCAAGCTCGGCACCCCCTGGCACCGCGGCGAGGTGTTCGGCCCCCGGTCATCCGGCAAGCGCTCGAGGGTGACCACCACCTGACCCTGACCCCCGACCCGAAGGACCCCGCGGCCCCGGCCCGGGGTCCTTGGGGTGTGTAGGCTGCCGCCGATGGCCTCGATCCATGACCGCTACGAGCGCCTGCTGGAGGCCGGGCTCGTCCTCGCCGCCGACCTCTCGCTCCCGGCCACCCTGCAGCGCATCGTCGAGCTGGCCGCCGGGCTCACCGGGGCCCGGTACGGGGCGCTCGGGGTGCTGGGGCGCGACGGCGTCATCACCGAGTTCATCACCACCGGGGTGACGGACGAGAAGCGGGCGGCCATCGGGCACATCCCGGTCGGGCGGGGCATCCTCGGGGTGCTGATCGACGACGCCCGGCCGCTGCGGCTGCACGACATCGCCGAGGACCCCCGCTCGGTCGGCCTCCCGCCCAACCACCCGCCGATGCGCAGCTTCCTCGGCGTCCCGGTCAAGGCCGGCGGCCGGGTCTACGGCAACCTCTACCTGACCGAGAAGGACGGCGGGGAGGACTTCGACCCCGACGACGAGCGGGCCCTGACCCTGCTGGCCGCCCAGGCGGGCGCGGCCATCGAGGCCGCCAACCTGTACGAGCAGGCAAACGACCGCGCCCAGCGCCTGGAGGCCATCCGGTCGATCACCACCGCCATCCTGGCCGGGACCGACACCGCCGAGCTGCTGGGGATGATCGTCAGGCACGCCCGGGAGCTGGTCGGGGCCGACCTGGCCACCCTGGCCCTGCCGGCCGACGGCGACCGCATGGTCGTCGAGGCGGCCAACGGCTCGCCGGTCGAACCCGCCGGGGCCGGGCCGGCGGTGAACGTCCCCCTGGCCGTGCGCGGCCGGATCCTGGGCACCCTCACGGTGGCCAACGGCCGCGGCGGCCCGCTGCTCCGCGAGACCGAGGTGCAGCTGGTCGAGACCTTCGCCGAGCAGGCCGCGGTCGCCCTCGAGTACGCCCGCCTCCAGGGCGAGCTCAAGCGCCTGGCCGTGCTCGAGGACCGCGAACGGATCGCCAAGGAGCTGCACGACGGCGCCATCCAGGCCCTGTTCGCGGTCGGCATGGGCCTGCAGGGCTCGGCCCTGCTGGCCACCGACGACGACCTCCGCGGCCGGCTCCAGAACGCCGTCGAGGAGCTGGACCGGGTCATCCGCGACCTGCGCAACTACATCTTCGGCCTGCGCCCGGGCATCCTCGCCGACCGCCAGCTCGACCAGGCCCTGCAGCGCCTGTGCGAGGAGTTCCAGGAGCGCACCGGCGTCGTCGCGATCTCCGAGGTCGACCCGCAGGTGGCGGCCGAGCTGGCCAGTCAGGCCGGCGATGTGGTCCAGCTGGCCCGCGAGGCCCTCTCCAACGTGAGCCGCCACGCCGAGGCCGCCACCTGCCGGGTGTCGCTGTACCGGTCCGAGGACGGCGGCGTCCTGGAGGTCGACGACGACGGCCGCGGCTTCGACCCGGCCACCGCCACCGGAACCGGCACCGGCCTGCGCAACCTGCGTGAACGGGCCGAGGGCCTGGGCGGCCGGGCCGAGATCGACAGCACCCCCGGCCAGGGGACCAGGGTGCGGGTCACGATCCCCCGCTGAGCAGGCCAACCACCCGCTCCCAGGGTTACCCTCCTGGGATGGACCTTGCCTTGACGCGACGCGGCGACTACGCCGTCCGGGCCGCCCTCTGCCTGGCCCGGCGGGGCGGCGACGGCGGCTACGTCAAGACCCGCGAGGTCGCCCAGACGATGGCCCTGCCGGCCAGCTACACCCCCCAGGTGCTGCGGCTGCTGGCCGAGGCGGGGCTGGCCGAGGCCAGGGCGGGCCGTGACGGCGGCTACCGGCTGACCCGCCCGCCCGGCGAGGTCGCCCTCCTGGAGGTGGTCGAGGCGGCCGAGGGGCCGTTCACCCTGGAGCGCTGCATCCTGCGCGGCGGCCCCTGCCACTGGGAGCACGCCTGCGCGGTCCATGCCGCCTGGTCGGCGGCGGTCCAGGCGTGCCGCGACTCGCTGCGCCAGACCACCCTGGCCGACCTGGTCGCGGCCGACGCCAGGATCGAGGCCGGCGGAGGAATCGTCGAACGGGGGTTACCTCCGGCCTAACGTGTGGTTAGCTACTCCACGTGGTCCGCCCAACCTCTCGTGGCTGGGTGCCGTCGGTCGCCGGTGGGATCGCCGCCGTGGCCGTCGCCCTGGCCATCTACGCCGGCAGCCGTGGGTTGCGGTACTTCGACGCCGCCCTGGTCGGCTACGCCACCGCCACCGTGTTCCTGGCCTTCGGGGTCACCTATCGCTACGCCGTCTGGGTGTCCGCACCCGCGGCCCGCAGATATCTCCTTCGCGGCTGGCAGGCGTTCTTCTCCTGGCGGAACTTCCGCAGCCTGCCCACCGCCGTGCCCCGCTCGGTGCTGGGCTATCTCGGCTTCCAGACCTTCCTGCGGGCCCGCGGCCGTGGCCGCTGGATCGCCCACCAGCTGGTCTTCTGGGGCGTGGTGCTGGCCACCCTGATCACCTTCCCGCTGACCTTCGGCTGGCTGGCCTTCTTCTCCGACACCGCCAGCGGGCCCGGCTACACCATCTACGTGCTCGGGTTCCGGACGGTCAGCTTCGACGCCCTGTCGCTGGTCGGCTGGATGGTGTTCCACGGCCTCGACATCGCCGCCGTGCTGGTGCTGGCCGGCTGCGGCTGGTTCCTGTGGCGGCGCTTCCGCCACCGCGAGGCCACCACCGGCCAGCGCTTCGGCTACGACTTCTTCCCCCTGATCGGCCTGGTCGCGATCTCGGTCACCGGCCTGCTGCTCACCTTCTCGAGCTGGCTGCTGGAGGGCCGCAGCTACGACTTCCTGGCCATCGCCCACATGGCCACGGTGGTGCTGACGCTGGTGTTCATCCCCTTCGGCAAGTTCTTCCACGTCATCCAGCGCCCGGCCAGCGTCGGGGTCGAGATCTACAAGCGGGCGGCCCTGGAGCGCGACGGAGTCTTCCCCTGCCGCCGCTGCGGCGAGCCGCTGGAGGCCAAGGCGTTCGTCAGCGACCTCAAGCAGACCATGGACGAGCTGGAGCTCGGCTTCTCGGAGTGGGCCGAGACCTGCCCGCGCTGCAAGCGGGTCCTGCGCGGCCAGGCCTACCTGGACACGGTCAAGCGGGGCTTCAGGTGAGCGACATCTCCTACCCGGTGGTGGCCCCCGGGGTCGGGGACTTCCGCGGGGCCGGCGGGGCCGAGCCGGCCGCCCAGTGGAAGGCCACCGCGGCCGGCGAGCGGCTGGTCCCGACCCACTGCTCGTTCTGCGGTGTCCAGTGCGGCATGTACCTGCGGGTGATGGACGGCCGGGTGATCGGGGTCGAGCCCCGCAACCACGACATCAACAAGCTGCGCCTCTGCCCCAAGGGGGTGGTTGCCTACCAGCAGGTCCACCACCCGGACCGGCTGCTCAGCCCGCTGATGCGCGACACCAGGGACGGGCCCCTGCACCTGGTCTCATGGGAGGCGGCCCTGGAGCGGATCGTGTCCGAGATCCGGCGCATCCAGTCCACCTACGGGCGCGACGCCTTCGGGGTGCTCGGCGGGGCCAGCATGACCACCGAGAAGACCTACCTGATGGGCAAGTTCGCCCGGGTCGCCCTGCGCACCCGCCACATCGACTACAACGGGCGGCTCTGCATGGTCTCGGCAGCCGCGGCCAACAAGAAGGCCTTCGGCATCGACCGGGCCGGCAACCCCTGGGCCGACCTGCTCGAGACCGAGATGATCATCGTCGCCGGGACCAACATCGCCGAGTGCTTCCCCGTGGCCATGCAGTACTTCTGGGGGGCCAGGGACCGCGGGGCCAAGCTGGTGGTGGTCGACCCGCGGGAGACGGCCATGGCCCGCACCGCCGACGAGCACGTGGCCCTGCGGCCCGGCACCGACGCCGCCTTCTACAACGGCATGCTGCACGTGATCGCCCGCGACGGGCTGACCGACGAGCGCTTCATCGCCGAGCACACCGTCGGCTGGGAGGCGGTCCGCGACACCGTTGCCGCCTACACCCCCGAGCGGGTGGGCGAGATCTGCGGGCTCGACCCGCGCCAGATCGAGCGGGTCGCCCACCTGTGGGGCCGGGCCCGGCGCTGCTGGGCGGCCCACGGGCGCGGGCTGGAGCAGCACCTCCAGGGCGTCGAGAACGTGCTCTCGTGCATCAACGTGACCCTGGCCACCGGCCAGATCGGCCGTCCCGGGGCCGGCTACGGCACCCTCACCGGCCAGGGCAACGGCCAGGGCGGCCGGGAGCACGGCCAGAAGTCCGACATGCTGCCCGGCGGCCGCGACCTCTCCAACCCCGAGCACCGGGCGTACGTGGCCGGCGTCTGGGGGGTCGAGGAGGCCGACCTGCCGCCAAAGGGCACCTCGATGCACGAGATGGTGCGCCAGATGGCCGACGGTGAGATCCGCGGGCTGCTGGGCATGTGCAACAACCCGTTCGTGTCCCTGCCCAACCAGGCGGTGGTCCGGGCCGGCTACGACGCGCTCGAGTTCCACGTCCAGTCCGACTTCTTCCTGTCCGAGACGGCCGCCCGGGCCGACGTGGTCCTGCCCAGCACCGTCTGGGCCGAGGACGAGGGCCTGACCACCAACGGCGAGGGCCGGGTGGTCAAGCACAACAAGGCGGTGGAGCCGCCCGGCGAGGCCCGCACCGACTGGGAGATCCTGTGCGAGCTGGCCCGCCGGCTCGGGTCGGGCGACAAGTTCCCCTTCACCCGCCCGGTCGAGATCCTGGACGAGCTGCGGGTCGCGTCCAAGGGCGGGTTGGCCGATTACTACGGCATCACCTACGAGAAGGTCGAGGCCACCGGCGGGGTGTTCTGGCCCTGCCCGACCCTGGACCACCCGGGCACGCCGCGCCCGTTCGAGGGCGGCCGCTTCTACCACCCCGACGGCAAGGCCCGCTTCGTCGCCGTCGAGTGGCGGCCCCCGGCCGAGCCGCCCGACGAGGCGTTCCCGCTGCGCCTGACCACCGGGCGGACGGTGGCCCACTTCCTGTCCGGCAACCAGACCCGGCGGCTGCCCGGCCTGGTCGAGCAGACGCCCCGGCCCTGGGTCGAGGTCCACCCGTCGCTCGGCTTCGCCGACGGCGACCCGGTGCGGGTCGTCACCCGCCGGGGCGCCGTCACCTACCCGGCCCTGGTCACCGAGGCCATCCGGCCCGACACGGTGTTCGTGCCCTACCACTGGGCCGGGGCGATCGCCGCCAACGTGCTCACCATCGACGCCCTCGACCCGATCTCCAAGATGCCCGAGTTCAAGGTGTGCGCCTGCCGGGTCGAGCGCGGCCAGGCCGTCGACCCGGTCCCCGAGCCGCCGATGCCGCCGGGCGAGCACCCGTACCGGCCCGAGACCACCCCGCTCGGCGACCCGCGCTCGCCGACCTCGCCCCAGGGAAGGGGGACCGCGGAATCATGATGGGCACGACGCTGGTCATCGACCCGGGCCATTGGACCAGGCGTGCCAGAAAGGCGCTCCGCCCATGATGGGCACGACGCTGTTCATCGACCCGGGCCGCTGCATCGGATGCCAGGCGTGCGTCGCCGCCTGCCGGGAGTGCGACTCGCACCGGGGCAAGTCCATGATCCACCTGGACTACATCGACGCCGGGCGGACGGCCGCGGCCATGCCGACGGTCTGCATGCACTGCGAGGACCCGGTGGCCCCGTGCGCCGAGGTCTGCCCGGCCGACGCCATCCTGGTCACCGCCGACGGGGTGGTCCAGGAGGCGGCCAAGGAGCGCTGCATCGGCTGCGGCAACTGCGTCGACGCCTGCCCGTTCGGGGTGCCCAAGCTGGACGTGGCCGAGATGCTCCAGTACAAGTGCAACCTCTGCTACGACCGCACCTCGGTCGGCCTGGCCCCGATGTGCGCCACCGTCTGCCCCACCTCGGCCATCTTCTACGGCTCGATCGAGGAGCTGGAGGCCGACCGGCCAGGCGCCCAGGCGATCGACGTGTTCCGGTTCGGGTCGGCCGAGGTCCGCACCGGCTGCGCCGTGGTCGCCCCCGACAGCTTCACCGGGCCGGCCCCGGGAGGCATGTGATGGGCAGGGGGTCCGGGGGCCTCAAGCATAGGCCCCCGGTGGATCGGGCTCAGCTGGAGCGGATCCGGGCCGACACGCCGGTCACCCGGCGCGACTACCTGCGCATCCTGGTCACCGTGTCGGCCGGGCTGGCCGCGGGCGCCGCCGGGGTGGCCGTGGGGCTGTTCCGGCGCCACGGCAGCGGCACCGCCGCCCCGGCCAAGGTGGCCGACCGGCTGGAGCCCGGCCAGGCGGTCGCCTTCCGCTATCCCGGCGAGGACGACCGGGCCCTGGCCATCCGCCTCCCCGACGGCCGGCTGGTCGGCTGGTCGGCCGTCTGCACCCACCTGGCCTGCGCGGTCCTGTGGCGCGAGGAGGACAACCAGCTGGAGTGCCCCTGCCACGACGGCGTGTTCGACCCGGTGACCGGCGAGGTCGTCGCCGGTCCCCCGCCCCGCCCCCTCCCGCGGGTGGAGCTGCGGGAGGATGCCCGCGGTATCTGGGCCGTGGGGTCCGACTGGTGACTTCGCTGACGGTTGGAGCTGCCGGCTTCTTTTCACGCGGCCGGGTTGGCTGCGAGACGGGCCAGTCCAGCCCGGAGGATGTTGCGTGCCGCATGCTCATCGGCGTTGGTCGTGTGCCCGCAGCGTCGGCAGGAGAACACGGCTTGGCTGGCGCGGTTCTCGGCTGCGGTGTGCCCGCAGGCTTCGCAGCGGTCAGAGGTGTGCCGAGGGTCGACGCG
>CALGFH010000062.1 GCA_937881255.1 uncultured Actinomycetes bacterium | reverse complement strand
GAACAGCGCGACCAGGCCGCCGAAGGCCAGCGGCAGGTTGAGGAGCAGCACCCGCAGCAGCTGCAGGACGCTGTAGGTCGCCCGTCTCCAGGCGCCGCAGTCGGCCGGGCCGGCCGCCCGGTAGTCCACCTCGGTGGGCTGCGCCGGGGACCCGTGCCAGCGCTCCCCGGCGGGGACGGCCTGCCCGGTGTGCAGGGAGGAGGCATGGCCGAGCTGGGCCCCGTCGCCCATCGAGGTCCCGATGTCGAGCACCGTCGACTCGTTGACCAGCACGTCCTTGCCCAGGGTGACCGCGCCGGGCTGGATCAGGCCGGCGTGGGCCCGGTAGCAGGTGAAGAACGAGTCCTTGCGGATGACCGTGCCGGCGCCGACGGTGAGCAGGTCGGTGCAGACGGGCACGTGCCTTGAGAGGATCACCACGCCGCGCCCGATGCTCGCCCCCAGCGCCCGCAGGTAGAGCAGGTAGAGCGGTGAGCCGAGGAAGAACAGCACCGGGTTGGCCTGGACCAGCGTCTTCACGATCCAGAAGCGGAGATAGGCCAGGCTCCAGATGGGGATCTGCCGGGGCTTCCACCGGCCGATGAGCACCCACTTGGCCAGGATCGGGAGGATGCACATGCCGAGGAACACCGCGCCGCCGAAGGTGGCCGACCGCAGGTAGCCGTCGAGCACGCCGGCGCCGGCGGAGACCCAGACGTAGCCCCGGATCATGATCAACGCGGCCAGGTAGGCGTAGCCGAGGTAGAACAGGGCCTGGAGCGCTCCGCACAGGACGTACCGCGCCGTGCCGACCGGCGCCGGGACCGGCACCTCGGCCGGCGCCGGGGCCGGCGCCCCGGCGGGGGTCGATGTCGTCCCGGCGAGCGCGGTGGCCAGGCTCCTGATGGTCGGGTGCCGGTAGACGTCCTTCATGGACACCGAGGGCAGCTCCGGCCGCTTCCTGACCCGAGCGCAGAACTGGGCCATCACCATCGAGTCGGCACCCAGGTCCTCGAAGAAGTGGCTGTCCACCGACACCCGCTCGACCCGCACGACCTCGGCCAGCACCTCGGCCAGGCTCCGCTCGGTGCCGGTCGCCGGGCCGGCATCGGTGACCGTGGTGGCCTGGGCCATGGTCAGGAGACGGGTGAGAAGCCGCGCCGGGGGCGCGGGTAGACGGTCTGGGACCCGGCGGCCAGCTCATCGGAGCTGAGCACGTCGTCGCCGTACAGGCTCTGGAGCCAGTTGGTCTGGTAGACGGTGTCGAGGTAGCGCTCCCCCAGGTCCGGGGCGATGGCCACGGCGGTGAGCTCACCGGCGTCATGCCGGGCCAGCCAGCCGACCGCGCCGCTGACGACCGTGCCGGTGGAGCCGCCCAACAGGAACCCGTGCCTGGCCAGGCGATGGCAGGCGCGGACGGTGTCCGCCTCCTCGACGCAGACCGCCTCGTCCACATAGGACGTGTCGAGCAGCGGCGGATGGATGCTCATGCCCAGGCCGGGGATCATCCGGCGACCCGGCTTCCCGCCGAAGGTCACCGACCCGACGCTGTCGACCGCCACGACCCGGACCGGCCGGCGCCACTCCCGGAAGTAGCGCGCGCAGCCCATCAGGGTCCCGGTGGTGCCGGACCCGACGAACAGCACGTCCAGTTGCGGGAACTGGCGGGCGATGGCCGGCGCCGTGGTGCGGTAGTGGGCCATCCAGTTGCCCGGATTGGTGTACTGGTCGAGCCACACGTACCGGTCGTCGGCGGCGCACAGCTCACGGAGGTAGTTGAGCCGCGCGCCCAGGAAGCCGCTCTTGGCGTCCGGCTCGGTGATGACATGCACCTGGCTGCCCAGCGCCTCCATCAGCAGCCTGGTCGGCAGGTTGCAGCGGGAGTCGGTCACGCACAGGAACCGGTAGCCCGTGCTCGCCGCGATCATGCTCAGGGCAACGCCCAGGTTGCCGGACGAGGACTCGACCAGGACCGACTTCGGCGTCAGGCGCCCCTCCCGCTCGGCGCCCGCCACCATCTCGGCCGCGGCCTTCAGCTTGATCGAGCCGGCGAAGTTGAAGCCCTCGCACTTCAGGAAGAGCGGCTGCCCGAAGATCGACCGGAGGTCGACGTAGAGGTCGTCCTCGTTGAAGGCCTGGGGGACGGAGATGATCGTCACCGCGGCCCCCTCAACGGTGGCGCAACGCTGAGGATGACCGCGGCCCTGGCAGCAGGCCGTCAATGCTCGGGCCGGTCAGGGTGAAACCAAGGTTGTGCACGCTGCGTACCCCCCTAACGAACCGGAACTGCCCCCTCACCTCACGGGGCCAACTCTACCGTCCGAAGACCGATTCCGCGTATAGAGGAGGTATGACACCTTCGGCTGAATGAGCGTACGACGTATGCATGAGTGCGAATTACGTTAGCCGGGGCAATCGGTTCGTCGGCGGGCGACGAACAGCTAGCGAGACAACGCAATCAGCCGGGTGGACCACCGCTCGGCGGACGCGCCGGGCCCGGCGCCTCCCTGTTCCACAGCGCTCCT
Source organism: uncultured Actinomycetes bacterium (assembly GCA_937881255.1). GTDB lineage: Bacteria > Actinomycetota > CALGFH01 > CALGFH01 > CALGFH01 > CALGFH01. The sequence goes on along the minus strand of CALGFH010000062.1, from coordinate 5,748 downwards.
GATCGAGCCGAGGAGGTTTCGCCGTGCCCTTGATCGCCGCACGCCCGGATCGCCGCCGACTGCTCCGCGTCGCCGGGGCCGGGCTGCTCGGGCTCGCCGTCGGGGTCGGGGCCACCCTGGCCGCGCACGGCCTCGGGGGCCGCCCCGAGCGCGCCGCCTCGGTCGAGCGCCTCGACCTGCCGGCCGGGGCCGCCCCGGCGGCCACCCCCGACGGGCCGGGCACGGCCCCGGCGCCCGCGGCCGCGGGGACGGCCAGGGCGGCCGTGCAGCGGTTCCTCCAGGCCGGAGCCGACGGCGACTTCGAGGTCGCCTACGGGCTGCTCGACCAGGCGGGCCGTAGGCGCTACCCGTCGCTGGCCCGCTTCACCCGGGCCCAGGCCGACCGGGCCCCGGTCACGGCCGTCCGGGTCGGGCGCGAGCGCACGGCCGGCCGTGCCACCGCCGACGTGACCGTCACCCTGGCCCACCCGGCGGCCATCGACCCGTTCGCCGGGCTGGTCCCTGCGCGCACGGTCGAGGTCTGGCGGGCCAGCCGCCAGGACGGCCGCTGGCGGGTGGCCGCCGAGCCGGTGTCGCTCCGGGCCCAGCTGCCCGGCGACGACCGCGCCCCCGAGGCGGTCAGCGCCTGGGTCGAACGGCTGCTCGACTGCGACCGCCCGGGCGCGGCCGACCTCCAGGCCGGGGCCGAGCTGTACGGCCCGGCCGACCTGGCCGAGCTGCCCTGCACCGAGCGGGGCCGCTGGACGGTGGCCGCCCCCGAGGGCTTCGACGCCGCCGTCGAGCCGGAGGCCTATGTGGCCGCCTTCGGTCCCGAGGTCGGCGCCTGGGCCCGGCTGGTGCCGGTCCAGGGCCCGCGCACGCGCTTCTCGGTGGTCGTCGGCCCGCTGGGCGACGCCTGGCGCGTGCTCGGCACCGACCCCGTCACGCCCCGATGAGAGGAGGCCCCGAGCCCGAACGTCCTGTCCTGTCCGCTCCTCCCGAGGAGGATCCGTTGTCCAAGTTCCGCAAGCTCATGACGGTGGGGGGTCTGGCGGCCACGCTGGCGCTGGTCACCGTCGTGGGCACCCTGGCGCCGTCGGGGGCGTCCAGCCACCGCGAGGCCCTGCAGATCTCGCAGGACCCGGTGGCCGACAACACCGACACCTACGCCTTCGTCAGCCCCGACAAGCCCGATACGGTCACCCTGGTGGGGAACTGGATCCCACTGGAGGAGCCGGCCGGCGGGCCCAACTTCCACAACTTCGGCGACGACGTGAAGTACACGCTCAACGTCGACAACGACGGTGACGCCGTCGACGACATCGTGTGGGAGTTCCGCTTCACCACCAAGGTCCAGAACGGCAACACCTTCCTCTACAACACCGGTCCGATCAGCTCGCTGAAGGACCCCGACTTCAACATCCGCCAGACCTACTCGGTGGCCAAGGTCGAGAACGGCCGCCGCACGGTCCTGGGCTCCGGGCTGCCCGTGCCGCCGGCCAACATCGGCCCGCGCTCCACGCCCAGCTACGAGCAGCTGGCCTCCGCGGCCGTCGCCGGCCTGAGCGACGGCAGCAAGGTCTTCGCCGGTCCCCGCGACGACCCGTTCTTCGTCGACCTGGGCTCGGTCTTCGACCTGGCCGGGCTGCGGCCGTTCAACCAGGCCCACCTGATCCCCCGGGCCACCGAGGCCGGGGTGGACGGGGTCAGCGGCTACAACACCCACTCGATCGTCCTCCAGGTCCCCATCAAGCAGCTCACCGGGGACAAGAAGGCGCTCACCGGGGCCGACGACCCTGACTCGGTCATCGGCGTGTACGCCGCCTCCTGGCGCCGGCAGACCAAGGTCCTGTCGCCCAGCGGCAACGACCCGCTGAGCCTGGGCAACTGGGTCCAGGTCTCGCGCCTGGGCATGCCGCTGGTCAACGAGGTCGTCATCCCGCTGGCCAAGAAGGACCGCTTCAACGCCTCCGAGCCGGCCGACGACGCCCAGTTCGGCAAGTTCGTCCTCGACCCCGAGGTGGCCCGGCTGATCCCGGTGCTGTACCCGGGGGTCAAGGTCCCGGCGGCGCCGCGCAACGACATCGCCACCATCTTCCTGACCGGCATCCCCGGGCTCAACCAGCCCAAGAACGTGGTGCCGTCGGAGATGATCCGCCTCAACATGGGCATCCCGCCCAGCGCCAACCCCAGCCCGCTGGGGGTCCTGGGCGGCGACAACGCCGGGTTCCCGAACGGCCGCCGGCTCGCCGACGACTCCACCGACGTCGAGCTGCGCGCGCTGGCCGGGGGCACCCCGTTCACGCCCGACTTCAACATCGCGCCCAACAACAAGCTGGGCGACGGCGTGAACACCAACGACACGCCGTTCCTCAACCAGTTCCCGTACGTGGGTACCCCCCACCAGGGGTACGCCAGCGACCCGCACTACGTCCGTGGCAGCGCCACGACTCCGTAGCGAGCCGCTGGGGGGAGGGGCCCGGTCCTCCGGGCCCCTCCCCACCAAGCTCGCTCGAACCCCTGCCAGCCCCTCCGCCGGCCGTTCCCGTCCCGCCCGGTCCCGGGCCGGGCGCGGTGCCGCCGTCGCCGTGCTCGTCGTGACCCTGGCCGCCGGGCTGCTGGCCGGCCGGTTCCTGGTCGCCGGCGACGACGACGGGGCCCGGCCGGCGCGGCCGGCCGCGGCCGGCGACACCGGGGCCGAGGTGGCCCGGCTCCAGGCCGAGCTGCGCCGGCGCCCCGGCGAGCCCCGCCTGCTCACCCGCCTCGGCGTCGCCTACGTGGCCCAGGCCAGGGAGACCGCCGACCCGGCCTTCTACGCCAAGGCGGCCGGGGTGCTGGGCCAGGCCTCCAAGCTCGCCCCGGCCGACCCCGACACGATGGTCGCCCGCGGCCTGCTCGACCTGGGCCGCCACGACTTCCGCTCCGCCCTGACCTGGGGCACCAGGGCCGCCAAGGCCAACCCGGACCTGCCCGACGCCCTCGGGGTCATCTTCGACGCCCAGGTCGAGCTGGGCCGCTACCAGGCGGCCGTGGTCACCGCCCAGGCGATGGTCGACCGCAAGCCGGCCCAGGGCAGCCTGGCCCGGGTCTCGTACGCCCGCGAGCTGCTCGGCGACCCCGCCGGAGCGGTCGCGGCCATGGTCCAGGCGGCCGCCGCCGGCGGCGACTCGCCGGCCGACCGGGCCTATGTCCAGACGCTGATCGGCAACCTGCACCTGGGGGCGGGTCGCCTGGCCTCGGCCGGGGCCGCCTACCGGCGGGCCCTGGACGGGTCGCCCGGCTACGGGCTGGCCGAGGTCGGCATGGCCAGGGTCGCGGCCGCCCGCGGGGACCTGGCCGGCGCGGCCCGGCTGCTGGAGCCGGTGGCCGCCCGCCTGCCCCTGCCGGCCACCGTGGCCCTGCTCGGCGACGTCCGGGCCGCCCTCGGCGACGCCGAGGCGGCGGCCGCCCAGTACCGGCTGGTCCGGGTGATCGAGCGGCTCAACCAGGCCAACGGGGTGGCCGTCGACCTGGAGCTGGCCCGGTTCGAGGCCGACCACGCCCGCGACCCGGGCGCCGACCCGCGGCGCGCCGTCGCCATGGCGAGGGGCGCCCTGGCCGACCGGCCGACCATCTACGCCCAGGACACCCTCGGCTGGGCCCTACGCCAGGCGGGACGGCCCCGCCAGGCCCTCCCCCACGCCCGGGCCGCGGTTCGGCTCGGCACCCGCGACGGGCTCCTCTGGTACCACCTGGCCGCCGTCGAGGCCGACCTCGGCATGACCGCGGCCGCCCGCCGCCACCTGGCCGAGGCGTTCCAGATCACCCCCTACCTGACCGTGCGCGACCAGCCCACCGCGGTGGCCCTGGCCGGGCGGCTCCACCTGCCCGCCCCAAGCCGGATGAGCGGCCGGTGAGCCCCGTGGCACGACGAAGGCCGGCCGGGGGGACCCGGCGTGGTCCGGGACCTTCCGGCCGGACCTTCGGGGGCTGGCGGGTCCGGGCCGGGCTGCTGGCGATCGTGGCCGCCGGGCTGCTGGCGGCCGGGGCGGCCCCGGCGGCGGCTCATCCCCTCGGGAACTTCACGGTCAACGCCTACAGCGGGCTCCGGGTCGGGCCCGACCGGCTGACGGTCGACTACGTGGTCGACATGGCCGAGATCCCCACCTTCCAGACCCGCCAGGCCCTCGACGCCGACCACGACGGCACGGTCAGCCCGGCCGAGGCCGCCACCTGGCGCGACCGCGAGTGCCCTCGGCTCGCCGCCGGCCTCCGGGCGGTGCTTGACGGGCAGCCGGTCACGCTGGCCGTCACCGGGTCGGCCCTGACCTTCCCCGAGGGCGTCGGCGGCCTGGACACCCTGCGGCTGGAGTGCGCCCTGACCGCTCCCCTGCCGGCCCCTCGGCAGGCGGGTCGCTCCCTCACCTACTCCGACGCGAACCACCAGCGTCGGGTCGGCTGGCGCGAGATCACCGCCGTCGGCGACCGCACCACCCTCGACTCCACCGACGTCCCCACCACCAGCACCAGCGCCCGCCTCACCGCCTACCCCGAAGACCAGCTCAGCTCCCCCCTCGACCGGCGCACCGCCACCCTCAGGTTCCACCCCGGCGGCCCCCCGGCCCCAGACGACCCCGGGCCCTCGGTAGCCGACGGGACGGCGCCCGAGAACCCCGCCCCCCGCTGCGAGGCCCCCCGGAGGGGGAGCGTAGCCGACGGTGAAGAAGGGTGCGCACCGCTGTCCACAGCCCCAGGGGCCGGGAACGGCGAGGCTGGGACGGGGGTCGGCAACGGGGACGGCGCCTCGGCCGGGGCTGGCCGGGGTGGAGTCGATCGGGCTACGGCGGCGTTCACCGCGTTGGTGGGTGAGCGATCGCTCTCGCCGGGGTTCGCGGTGGTGGCGCTGCTGCTGGCGGTGGGGCTGGGGGCGGCGCACGCGCTGGCGCCTGGGCACGGCAAGACGGTGATGGCGGCGTATCTGGTCGGGCTGCGCGGGACCCTGCGGCAGGCCGCGACCATCGGGGCCACGGTCACGCTCACCCACACCGCCGGGGTCCTGCTGCTGGGGCTGGTCCTGACCACCTCACGGGCGGTCGCGTCCGAGCGCGTCTACCCCTGGCTCGGCCTGGTCAGCGGGCTGCTCCTGGCTGTCGTGGGCGTCGGCCTGCTCGTCCGCGCCCGCACCGGCCACCATCACCCGCACGAGGGCGGGGAGCACGGCCACGGGCAGCGAGTGGATGGTCCGGACCGGGCCGACCCCGTGGAGGCGGAGCACCCGCACGGGCACGACCATGGGCGCGACCACCACCATGATCACGCGCACCCGCGGCCCCTGGGGCGGCGGGGGCTGGTGGCGCTGGGGCTGGCCGGGGGGCTGGTGCCGAGCCCGTCGGCGGTGGTGGTGCTGCTCGGGGGGATCGCCCTCGGGCAGGCGTGGTTCGGGGTGGCGCTGGTGCTGGCCTACGGGCTGGGGATGGCGGCGACCCTCACCGGGGTCGGGCTGCTGCTGGCCCATCTGCGGACCCGGATGGACCGGCGGCTGCACCTGCCAGCCGGGTCGCCGCTGGCTCGGGCCGGGCGGCTGCTCCCGGCCGTCACCGCCTCGGTGATCGTGGCCGTCGGCCTGGCCCTGGCCGCCAACGGCGCCGCCCAGCTGTGAGCGCGCCGGTTCAGGACAGCAGCTGGGCCAGCTGGCCGGCCAGGTCGCCGAGGATGTGGGCGAGGAGGACGACCAGGACCCCGCCGAGGGACAGCAGGGCGGTCAGCAGGAGGGTGGACAGCGGGTCGTGG
>CALGFH010000061.1 GCA_937881255.1 uncultured Actinomycetes bacterium | reverse complement strand
ACGGCCGCGGGGGAGCGTGGGCCGGCCGTGCGCGGCCGGGTCCTGTACGAGGACGCGCCCTACGGTGTCGGGTACCTGGTCGCCCTCCTGGTGGCGGCATGACGCTCCCTGACCACGCGGCGGGGTCGCCCGGCCCCGACTCCCGGCCGGGGCCGGTGCTGGCGGTGGTGGGGCCGACGGCGGCGGGCAAGACCGAGCTGGCGCTGGCGGTGGCGGAACGGCTCGGGGCGGAGGTGGTGAGTGCCGACGCGATGCTGGTGTACCGGGGGATGGACATCGGGACGGCCAAGCCGACCCAGGAGGAGCGGGGGCGGGTGCCGCACCACCTGGTCGACCTGGTCGACCCGGGAGAGGAGTTCTCGGTGGCGCGGTTCCAGCCGCTGGCCCGGGCCGCGATCGCCGAGGTGCTGGGGCGGGGGAGGGTGCCGCTGCTGGTCGGAGGGTCGGGGCTGTACTTCCAGGCCGTGGTCGACGAGTACGTGTTCCCGCCGACCGATCCGGCCGTGCGGGCCCGGCTGGAGACCGAGGCGGCCGAGGTCGGCCTGCCCGAGCTCTACCGGAGGCTGACCCTGACCGACCCTCCGGCGGCGGCCCGGATCCAGCCGGGGAACCTGCGCCGGACGGTCCGGGCGCTCGAGGTGATGGAGCTGACCGGCCGGCCGTTCTCGTCGTTCCGGGTGGCCATGGACGCGCCGGTCTCGCGCTACCGCCTGACCGTGCTCGGGCTCGACCCTGGCCCCGAGCTGCTCCGGGCCAGGGTGGCCGAGCGGGTCGAGGCGATGGCCAAGGCTGGGCTGGTCGAGGAGGTCCGGCGCCTGGCCGGGCGGCCCCTGTCCCGGACCGCCCGCCAGGCCCTCGGCTACAAGGAGCTGCTCGACGCGATGGAGCAGGGCACGCCGGTCCCCGAGGCGCTGGAGGCGGTGGTCCGGCGGACCCGGGCCTACGCCCGCCGCCAGCTGGCCTGGTTCCGGAGGGACCCGCGGGTGCGATGGAGTACCCTTCCTCCCGGGCCGGAGCGCGTCGCCCTGGCCCTCGAGCTGTTCGGGAAGGGTTGAAGCGTGGAGTTCGTCAAGGCGCACGGGACCGGCAACGACTTCGTTGTCGTGGAGGACCTGTCCGACCACTACCGGCTCACCCCCGAGCTGGTCAGGGCCGTCTGCGACCGCCACTTCGGCGTCGGGGCGGACGGCCTGATCCGGATCGCCCCGGGCACCGACGCGCCGTTCTTCATGGACTACCGCAACGCCGACGGCTCGCTGGCCGAGATGTGCGGCAACGGGGTCCGGGTGGTCGGCAAGTACCTGGGCGACCGCGGCCACGTCAGCGGCGCCTTCGACCTGGAGACCCGCGCCGGGGTCAAGCACCTGGAGCTGCACGCCGACGACCGCGGCGGCATCGACCGGGTCACGGTCGACATGGGCCCGCCCGCGATCGAGGACGAGCGGACACTGGTCATCGACGGCGAGCCGGTGACCGCGACCGTCCTCTCCATGGGCAACCCGCATGCGGTGGTCTTCGTGGACGACGTCGACAAGGCCCCGGTGACCACGCTCGGCCCTCGGCTGGAGACGCACCCGGCGTTCCTCCCGGCCAAGACCAACGTCGAGTTCGCCCAGGTGATGGACCGGGCGAGCGTCCGCCAGCGGACCTGGGAGCGGGGAGTCGGCGAGACCCTGGCCTGCGGGACCGGCGCCTGCGCGGTCGCGGTGGCCGCCCAGGTGCGGGGCCTGGCCGGCCGTCCGCTGGTGATCGAGCTTCGCGGCGGCCGCCTCGAGCTGGACTGGGTCCCCGGCGGCACCGTCCGCATGACCGGCCCCGCCCGCGAGGTCGCCCACGGCACCCTGACCGACGACCTGCTCGCCTCGGCCCGCTAGCCAGGCCAGCCGCTGAGGCTAGGTGCCGGCGGCTGTCCACAGCCCCGCCTCGCCTGCCGGGAGTGTCCGCAGGCTCGTCTTGACTGCCCTCATGTGCCGTTTGCCCGGGAACGTGCGTAGACTGCCGCAAACCGTGCAGAAGGGGCGGTCTCCATGTACGACGTCCTGGTCTTCGACCATCGTCTCGCCGAGCATCGGCCGCTGGACTCCAAGTCCGAGCTGGCCCGGCTCCTGTTCGGCTACACGACCAACAACGGCCAGCGGTTCCCGGCCCAACCCGACCTGGTCCGGTTCGTCGCCCGGCCCGGCAGCGACATCCGGGACGCGATGACCGGGACGGACGCCATCGCCAAGGCGGAGGGCGGCGAGGTCATCAACTTCGTCTACCGGGCCGAGGGCCGCCGCACCGAGGGCTCCCTGGCCCGCATCGGCAACGGAGAGCTGCGCGTCCGCTGACGGAGGGGGCGGGGCCCGCCGCCGCCAGTGACGACAGCCTGGTTGTAGGCTGCTGGCTCGCGACTGTTCGTGCCGGATCCTGACGCGAGAGGGAACGCCAAGACCATGCGAACCGCACGCCGCATCGAGGCCATCCCGCCGTACCTCTTTGCCGAGATCGACCGGAAGATCGCCGAGCGCAAGGCGGCGGGCGTCGACGTGATCTCGTTCGGGATCGGCGACCCCGACCTGCCCACCCCCGACTTCGTGGTCGAGGAGCTGGCCAGGGCGGCCAGCGACCCCTCCACCCACCAGTACCCGAGCTACTTCGGGCTGCCATCGTTCCGGCGCGCGATCGCCGACTTCTACCGGCGCCGGTTCGGGGTCGAGCTCGACCCCGACACCCAGGTCCTGCCCCTGCTCGGCTCCAAGGAGGGGATCGCCCACCTGCCCTGGGCCTTCGTCGACCCGGGCGACCAGGTGCTGGTGACCGAGCCCGGCTACCCGGTCTACGAGGTCGGGACCATCCTGGCCGGCGGCGAGCCGGTGTACATCCCGCTGACCGCCGAGGACGGCTGGTTCCCGGACTTCGCCGCCGTCGACCCGTCGACGGGCCCTCGGGCCAAGCTGCTGTGGCTCTGCTACCCGTCCAACCCGACCGGCGCGGTGGCCACCCTGGAGCAGCTGGAGGGGGCGGTCCGGTTCGCGGCCGGCCGCGACCTGCTGCTCGCCTACGACAACGCCTACTCCGAGATCACCTACGACGGGTTCGTCGCCCCGTCGGTGCTGCAGGTCCCGGGGGCCACCGAGGTCGCCCTGGAGTTCGGGTCGCTGTCCAAGATCTTCAACATGACCGGCTGGCGGATCGGCTGGGCGGTCGGCAGCGCGACCGCCATCGAGGCCCTCGGCCGGGTCAAGACCAACATCGACTCCGGCATCTTCAACGCCGTGCAGCGGGCCGGGGTCGCCGCCCTGGAGAGCGGCATGCCGCACCTGCCCGGGCTGCTGGAGACCTACCGGCGCCGCCGCGACCGGATCATGGAGGTCTTCTGGGACGCCGGCTGGAAGGTCGAGGCCCCCAAGGGCGCCCTGTACGTGTGGCTGCCGACCCCGCCGGGGGAGTCGAGCGTCGACTTCACGGCCAGGCTGCTGGACGAGGCCGGCGTGGTCGTCGCCCCCGGGACCGGGTACGGCCCGAGCGGCGAAGGCTACATCCGCCTCTCGATCACCATCCCGGACAGCCGCCTCGACGAGGGCTGCGAACGGGTCCGCAAGGCGCTGGTCGGCCGCTAGGCGGACAGCGGCCGGTGGGTCGGGCCGACGATGCGGACGGCGGCGCGGGAGCGCCCGGCCCGGGAAATCACGGGACGGATCGCGGGTGACCCGCTACGGTGGATGGGATGAGTGAGCACACATTGACTGACGCCCGCCAGGCCGACGGCCGGCCGGCGACCCCCAGCACCCCCGGCCGACCGCCCGACGAGGTCAAGCTCGTCGAGCTGCGCAAGCTCCGCCTGGAGCGGGTGGTGCTGGTCGGCGTGGCCGTCGACGGGTCGGTGGAGCGGGCCGAGCGGTCGGTGGAGGAGCTGCACCGCCTCGCCGAGACCGCCGGGGCCGAGGTGCTGGACACCATGGTCCAGCGGCGGGCCCGCCCGGACGCCGGCACCTTCATCGGCAAGGGCAAGGCCAAGGAGCTGGCCGCCGCCGTCAAGGCGCTCGGCGCCGACACCGTGATCATGGACGACGAGCTGTCCCCCGGGCAGCTGCGTCACCTGGAAGAGCTGGTCGACGCCAAGGTGATCGACCGCACCGTGCTGATCCTCGACATCTTCGCCCAGCACGCCACCAGCCGGGAGGGCAAGGCCCAGGTCGAGCTCGCCCAGCTCAACTACATGCTGCCCCGGCTGCGCGGCTGGGGCGAGAGCCTGACCCGGGTCGGCAGCGGCATGGGCTCGGGCGGGCCGATCGGCACCCGCGGGCCCGGCGAGACCAAGATGGAGGTCGACCGCCGCCGCATCCGCCGCCGCATCACCAAGCTCCGCCGCGACCTGGTCGACATGGCCCGGACCCGAGACGTCAAGCGCCGCGGCCGCGAGCGGGCCGGCGTCCCCGCCGTGGCCCTGGTCGGCTACACCAACGCCGGCAAGTCGACCCTGCTCAACCGCCTGTCCGGGGCCGGGGTGTTGGTCGAGGACAAGCTGTTCTCGACCCTCGACCCCACCACCCGGCGGCTCGACCTGCCCGGCGGGCGGTCCGCGACCTTCACCGACACCGTCGGGTTCATCGCCAAGCTGCCCCACGACCTGGTCGAGGCGTTCAAGTCGACCCTCGAGGAGGTCGCCCGGGCCGACCTGGTCGTCCACCTGGTCGACGCCGCCCAGCCCGACCCGGGCGGGCAGATGGCCGCCGTCCGGTCGGTCCTGGGTGAGGTCGGCGCCTCCGACGTGCCCGAGCTGCTGGTCCTCAACAAGGCCGACCTGCTCGACGAGGTCAGCCGGGTCCGCCTGGCCCGTCTGTTCCCCGGCGTCCCGATGCTGTCGGCCGCGACCGGCGAGGGCGTCGACGACCTGCTCGCCGCCATCGCCACCCGCCTGCCCCACCCCGAGGTCGAGCTGACCGCGCTGGTCCCCTACGACCGCGGCGACCTGGTCGACCGCGTCCACCGCGAGGGCGAGATCCTCGAGATCGACCACGTCGCCGAGGGCACCCGCCTCCGCCTCCGCGCGCCGGCCGCCCTCGGCCACGCCCTCGCCCC
>CALGFH010000060.1 GCA_937881255.1 uncultured Actinomycetes bacterium | reverse complement strand
GGCCAGCCCGGGACCGCCCCCAGCCTGCCCAGGGTGCCGAAGTCGAACATCGACTCGTCCGAGATCACCTGGTCCTGGTCGCCCCGCAGCCACAGCACGGGCGGCTTGACCGGGAGGTCGGCGAAGGCGCTGGTGTCGCACCACTTGCCGGAGAAGGCGTTGTTGACCCCCGAGCGGCCGGGGGCCACCCCCGGCCAGTTGGGCGAGCTGGTCGTGTCCCCGGGGTAGCCGGTGTCGCCGACGTCGGTGAGCAGCACCTCGTCGATCAGCTCGTCCTCGTCGGGCGCCTTGTAGGCCGGCGACCAGAAGAAGCTGCGCATCACCACCCGGGGGCTGGACACCGGCTCGTCCTCGGACTTGTCGCCGGCGGCCATCCGGCGGACGAAGTCGGGCGCGGCCGTGCCCCCGCCCGTCCCGGCCCAGTCGTCCCAGCAGGGCGTGCCCCGCACGTCCTTGCTGCCGCCGAACCCGTAGGGGGCCAGCGGCGCGACCAGGGCGATGGTGGCCAGCTCGGCGCCGTGGTCGATGGCGTACTGCTGCACCACCCCGCCGCCGTTGGACCAGCCGGCGATGTGGAGGCGCCCGCTGCCGGCCCAGCCGAGCGCCTCGACCAGGGCGTGCAGGTCGTCGCTCCAGTCCCGCAGGCCGCGGGTGGCGTCGACCGGCTTGCGCTCGGTCCGGCCGAAGGCGCGCAGGTCGGGCGCGACCAGCCGGTAGCCGCCGCCGAAGCCGTCGGCCACGTCCTGCCAGAACCGGCCGGTGGTGATGTTGCCGTGGACCAGCAGCACCGGCTGCCCGTCGGTGGGCCCGCTGACGAAGCAGTGGGTCCGGATGCGGCTGGTCTCGACCATCACCTTGTCCATGGCGGCCTCCTCCTGGGTTCGGGCTGACCCGTAAGGTAATGGCTGGAGCGGTCGGGAGGGAGGTCCGGTGGGGCTCGGGGTCGAGGTCGAGGCGGGCGAGGCCGGGTTCGACGCCGGGCGGCTGGCCCGGATCGACCGGCACTTCGCCCGCTACGTGGAGGACGGCCGCCTGCCCGGCTGGCTGGCCCTGGTCAGCCGCCACGGCAAGGTCGTCCACCTGGCCACCTGCGGGCGGCGCGACCTCGAGGCCGACCTGCCGGTCGAGGCCGGCACCCGCTTCCGGATCTACTCGATGACCAAGCCGGTGACCGCGGTGGCGGCCATGCAGCTGTACGAGGAGGGGGCGTTCGCCCTCAAGGACCCGGTGCACCGGTTCATCCCCTCCTTCGAGGATCTGCGCGTCTACCGCGACGGCCCGGCCTCGGGGCCCCGGAACCGCGACGGCCCGGCGTCGGGCCCGCGGACCGAGCCGGCCACCCAGCCGATGCGGATCTGGCACCTGCTCACCCACACCGCCGGCCTGACCTACGGGTTCCACCACGCCCACCCGGTCGACGCCATGTACCGGGCGGCCGGGTTCGAGTGGGTGGCCCCGGAAGGGCGCGACCTGGCCGAGTGCTGCGACCTCTGGGCCGGGCTGCCGCTGCTGTTCGAGCCGGGCAGCGAGTGGAACTACTCGGTGGCCAGCGACGTGCTGGGCCGGGTGGTCGAGGTGGTCAGCGGCCAGCCGCTGGACCGGTTCTTCCAGGAGCGGATCTTCGGGCCGCTGGGCATGACCGACACCGGCTTCTGGGTCACCGAGGCCGACGCCGGCGAGCTGGCCGCCCTCTACAGCGCCGGCCCGGGTGGGCGGCCGGTCCGCAATCAGGACCTGGGCGGCCGGGCCCTGGGCCGGCCGGCCTGCCTGGCCGGCGGGGGCGGGCTGGTCTCGACCGCCGCCGACTACCACCGCTTCACCCAGGCCCTGCTCGGCGGGGGCGAGCTGGACGGGGCCCGCCTGCTCGGCACCCGCACCCTGGCCTACATGACCCGCAACCACCTGCCCGGCGGGGCCGATCTGGAGTCGTTCGGGCGGCGGCTGTTCGCCGAGACCACCTACGACGGGATCGGCTACGGCCTCGGGCTGGCCGTGCTGCTCGACCCGGTCGCCAACAAGGTCCTCTCGACCCCGGGGGAGCTCGCCTGGGGCGGCGCCGCCAGCACCTTCTTCTGGGTCGACCCGGCCGAGCGGCTGACCGCCATCTTCCTCACCCAGCTGATGCCGTCCAGCACCTACCCGCTCCGCTCCGAGCTGCGCCAGCTCGTCTACCAGGCCCTGGTCGACTAGCGGACGCTACTCGGTGCGGGCGAAGCGGGCCACGGCCAGGCCGAGCAGGACCAGGCAGGTGGCGGCCACGATCGCCACCTGGAGCGGCACCGGGACCTGCCAGCCGCCCCAGGTGATGCCGGGGTCGAAGGTGGCCCGGGCGGCCGGGCTCAGGTCGAGGTGGTCGAACACCACCGACCGGATCGGCTCGACGGCATAGGTCATCGGGTTGAGGGTGGTGGCCACGTGCAGCCAGCCGGGCAGGTTGGACAGGGGGAACAGCGACCCGGAGAGGAACATCAGCGGGGTGATGGTCAGCTGGACCAGCGGCATGGCCGACTGGACCTGCTTGACCCTGGCCGACAGGAACAGCCCAAGGGCGCAGATCATGAAGGCCATCAGGAACAGCAGCCCGACCAGCTTGACCATCATCACCAGGTTGTAGGGCACCCCGACCAGGGGGGCCAGGGCGAGGATGATCAGGCTCTGGAGGGTGGCCACGGTGGCCCCGCCCAGGCACTTGCCGGTGAGGATGGCGGTCGTGCTGACGGGGGCGACCAGCATCTCCCGGAGGAAGCCGAACTCCCGGTCCCAGACCATCGAGATGCCCGAGAACGCGGCCGTGAACAGCACCGAGGTGGCCAGCACGCCCGGGAACAGGAAGGTCCGGAAGTCGACGTCGCCGCTGGAGGCGATCAGCGACGACAGCCCGGTACCGAGCACGAACAGGAACAGCACCGGCTGGGCGAGCGAGGAGACGATCCGGGAGCGGTCGCGGCCGAAGCGGATCATCTCCCGCTGCCAGACCACGGCGGCCGCCCGGACCTGGTGGCGGAGGCCGGCGGCGGGCACGCGCACGGCCGCCACCGGGGTCGGGTCGACGGCGGTCATCTCGGTCACCTCCCCCGGGCCGCGAAGGCCATCGGGCTCATCGGGCGGGCGGCCTCGGCGTCGCGGATGGTCTTGCCGGTGTAGGCCAGGAAGACGTCGTCGAGGCTGGGCCGGGTCACGGTGACCGAGTTGATCGCCACGGCCAGCCCGGCGAACAGCTGGGGCACGAAGGCCGCGCCCTCGGCCACCGCGAAGGTCACCGCCCCCTCGTGGACGGCCGCCTCCAGGCCGAACCGGGCGGCCAGCTCCTCGATGGCCAGGGCGTCGTCGTCGCAGGTGATCTGGACCCGGTCCTTGCCGATGCCGGACTTGAGGGCGGCCGGGGTGTCCAGGGCGACGATGTGGCCCTGGTCGACGATGGCGATGCGGTCGCAGTGCTCGGCCTCGTCCATGTAGTGGGTGGTGACGAACACGGTGATCTCCTGGCGGCGGTGCAGCTCCTTCAGGTAGTCCCAGATGGAGGCGCGGGTCTGGGGGTCCAGGCCGATGGTCGGCTCGTCCAGGAACAGCACCCGCGGGGAGTGCAGCAGCCCCCTGGCGATCTCCAGCCGCCGGCGCATGCCGCCGGAGAAGGTCTGGACCAGGTCGCCGCGGCGCTCCCAGAGGTCGACCATGGTCAGCACCTCCTGGCGGCGCTGGGCCGCGGTGGCCCGGTCGACGCCGTACAGCTCCCCGTGGAAGCGCAGGTTCTGCTCGGCGGTCAGGTAGGCGTCCAGGGTCGGCTCCTGGAAGACCAGGCCGATGTGACGGCGCACCTGGTTCCGCTCGCGGGCCACGTCGAAGCCGGCCACCGTGGCCGTGCCGGCGGTCGCGTCGGCCAGGGTGCAGAGGATCTTGATGGTGGTCGACTTGCCGGCGCCGTTGGGGCCGAGGAAGCCGAAGGTCTCCCCCGGTCGCACGTCCAGGTCGATGCCGGCCACGGCCTCGACCTGCTTGAAGCGCTTGACCAGTCCCCGGATGGTGATGGCCGCCGCGGAGTTCTCCATTGGTACCTCGCCAGGTTCTCTAACGTTGTTCGAGACGCTACTCTAACGGCGTTAGAGCAGCAAGGCGGGAGGAGCGGCGTTGGCCCTGACCCAGGACCAGGTGGTCGAGCGGGCCGTCGACCTGATGGCCGAGGTCGGCCTGGAGGCGCTGACCCTGCGGCGGCTGGCCACCGAGCTGGGGGTGTCGGCGCCGACCCTCTACTGGCATGTCCGCAACAAGCGCGAGCTGCTCGACCTGATGGCCGAGGCCCTGATCACCCGGGCCGGCCGCGCCACCTCCCCGGCACCGGGGCAGCCCTGGTGGGAGTGGCTGGCCGAGCAGGCGCGGCTGCAGTGGCGGGCGCTGACCTCCCACCGCGACGCCGCCCTGGTCGTCGCCGGGAACCGGCCGACCGACACCGCCCTGCCCGGCATCGAGCAGGTCATGGCCAGCCTGGTCGCGGTCGGCTTCCCGCCGGCGGAGGCCCTGCGGACGATCCTGTCGATCGGCAACTACGTCATCGGCTGCGCGGTCGAGCGCCAGGCGGAGGCGGCCAGGGACGACCCGGAGCGCGACGCCCGGCTCCTCCAGCAGGCCGGGGACCTGCCCCATCTGCGGGCGGCCCTGGCCGGCCTGGGCGGTCCCGGGCCGTCGGCCGACGACGCCGGCTTCGAGTACGGGCTCGCCCTGCTCATCGGCGGCGTGCGCGCCCACCACGCCGCCCTGGCCGGCGCCGGGGCGGCGACCTAGCTACTGGCCGACGCGGCCGTCGATCCGCTCGCGCAGGAAGTCGGCGTGGCCGTTGTGGCGGGCGTACTCCTCGATCATGTGGACCAGCACCTCGCGCAGGACGT
>CALGFH010000059.1 GCA_937881255.1 uncultured Actinomycetes bacterium | reverse complement strand
GAGGGCTCCCAGGGCGCCGACGTCAAGCACAAGGTCTTCTGGGTCACCGGCTGCGTCCCCGGCCCGACCACCACCACGACCGCCCCCACGACGACGACCGCGCCGACCACCACGATCGCGCCCACGACCACCATCGCCCCGACCACCACGATGGCGCCCTCGACCACGGTCGCGCCGACCACTTCCACCGGCGGCAGCACCACCACCAGCACCGAGCCGTACCCGTCCACGACCAAGTCCTGACTCCTCGCCGGCAGGGGCGGCCCTTCTCCGGTCGCCCCTGCCGGCGCTCTCCTGTCAGGCACGTCGCCGGGGGCCCGCCGATGACCGCGATGTCGCTGATCCTGCCCTGCTTCAACGAGGCCGAGCGCCTGCCCGCGACCCGCGATGCCCGCGTCCGGGTCCTGGCCGACGGCCGCGGCATGCTCGGCGAGGTCTGGTCGGTCCGCCGGGAGCTGGGTCCCGGCCATCCCTCTGGCGAACAGGCCGATGCGCGGTAGGCGGGTCCGGACGGTCGTCGCCCTGGCACCGATCCTGATCGCCGTGCTCGTCGCCGCCTCGATGACCGCCTGCGAGCGGGACCCCGCGCCCCGGCCGCCGGACCCGACCACGCCGCTGGCGGCCGGCGCCGGCGCCCCCCCGGCCGCGTTCGCGACCGCGAACCCGACCCGGGGCGTCCCGACCACCACCATCCGCCCGGCCACGACCGCAACGACCGGCCAGCCCAAGGCCACCACCGATGGCCCTTCTGGGCCGAGGCTGCTGTTCGGCATCGGGCCCGAGGCCGATCAGGCACGCGCCAGCTCACTGGCCAGGCAGGCGCCGGTCCGGATGCTGACCAGTTGGTACAACGGGCCCAACGACCTCGGCTGGATGGCGGCCTGGCGGGGTGGCGAGGTCCCGAGAGCGTATGCGGCCGGCTACAGCCTCCACCTGATCGTCTTCTCCGGCGACCCCGAGGAGCCGGTCGCGACCCCCTACGGCCAGGCCTGCGGGCGGAGCTATCCCCTGTCGGGCCGGTTCCTGGACGACATGCGGCGGCTGGCCCGGATCTTCGCCGGGCGGGCCGGCGGACCCCGCCTGTACGTCAGCCTGTTCACCGAGTTCCAGACCTACCCCTGCAGCGACAACGCCTGGAGCGCCGACCCCGCGGCCACCGCCTACTACCGCGCCATCAAGGACCGCTTCCTGGCCACGCAGGCGATCTTCCACCAGCTCGCCCCCAACTCCCGCGTCTCGCTGAGCTGGGGTGGCTGGCAGGCCCGCTGGGACGATCGCGCCACCGGCGCCGGCCGGTCGCTGTTCCGGCACTTCGCCGACGTGCTCCGCGCCGCCGACTTCCAGAGCTTCCAGGCCATGGCCAACGACTCCAACACCGCCGACATCCGGGCCATGGTGCGGGCCCTGGGAGCCTACGGCCCCGTCATGCTCGCCCACTACAAGCCCGACAACGGCTCGGGCGCGGTGTTCGCGGCCGACCTGCGCGCGATCCTGACCGACCGCTATCTCGCCGAGGTGACCCGCCACGGCCTGTTCGCGATGAGCTTCATGGACGGCACCAACCTGGCCGCGTCGAGCCAAATGCACGGGTTCGTGCGGAACGCCGTGCGGCGCTTCGGCCGGGCATGAGCGCCGGGCTCGACGGTGTAACGCAAATGCCGCAAGTGGCGCTTTGCCAGGGAGTGACAGGGCACAACCTCCCCCTGCCGCTCGATCCCCCAGGCTCGCCATCAAAACCATAGGAACCCCGTTGCCCAACCACACCACCTTCGTCCCGCGCGAGCACGCCGGTCCTGCTCTCTCGCCCACCCAGCCCGTTCCCGAGCTCGCGGTGCTGGTCCCGACCCGCAGCGAGCCGGCCAACCTCGGATCGCTGGCCAACCTGCGTCTGGGTGGGGGAGCGTGAGGTCGCGCCTGACCCCGGCAGCCCGCCGCTGGGGGCGGAAGGTGCTGCGCTACAGCCTGGTGTCGCTGATCTCGATCGCGGTCTCCCAGTCGGTGCTCGTGGTCGCCTTCGGGATGCTGCACTGGACGGCCCGCGTGGCCAACGTCGCCGCCTGCGCGGTGGCCACCGTCCCCTCCTACTACCTGAACCGGAGCTGGGCCTGGGGACGGCGTGGCCGTTCCCACCTGTGGAAGGAGGTCGTCCCGTTCTGGGCGCTCGCCTTCGCCGGCCTCGGCCTCTCCACCTGGGCGGCCGACCTCGGGGCGACCCTGGCCGGCCAGGCGGCGGCCTCGCACACGGCGACCACGGCGATCGTGATGACCGCCTCGCTGCTGGCGTTCGGGGTCCTGTGGGTCGGGAAGTTCGCCATCTTCAACGCGCTGCTGTTCACCGAGCGGCCGCAGCCGAGGCACCTCCGAGCGCCCGCCCACCCCCATCGGGAGCTGGCCACAGCCCGACATCCGGTCCGGGTGCTCGTGGTGGCCGCCATGACCATCGGGCTCCTGCTCGCCGGGTCGGCCAGCATCCGGGCGGCGCAGGCGCAGCCGGAGGACCCGCCCGGGTCGACCGGTCCACCGACCACCGCGCCGGCCACGACAGCGCCGCCGACCACGGCGGCTCCGACGACCGCGCCTCCGACCACCGCACCGGCCACCACCCAGCCGCCGGCCACCAGCCCGCCGACCACGGCCGCCCCGACGACGGCACCGGCCACCGCGCCGAGCGCCACGGCGGTGGGCGGCGGCGGGGCGGCTCCGACCAGCGCTCCAGGGCCTGGCGGGACCCCGCCGACCGTCAGCTCCGGCGGAGGCGTCCCCATCGGGCCGGCCGCCGCCGAGGGTGGGAGCGGGCTGTCCGGCGCCGACGGCGGTGCGGCGGGGGCGAGCCCGCCCAGCTCCTCCCAGGTGGAGGGGCCGGCCGGTCCCGCGGGGCCGGTGAGCTTCCCGAGGCGGGTGCTGCGCGAGCTGCTGGAGACCGGCCCGGCGAGCCTGCCCCAGCGGGTGGCCGGGCTGCCCGGGCGGGCCGTCGAGGAGGCGACCACGGCCCTGCGCCAGCTCTCGCCGGTCGAGCTGGGCCTGTTCCTCCTGCTCACCCTGTTCTCGATCGTCCTGACGGCGATCGCCGGGACCACCCTGTGGTGGATGCTGCACGCCTGGCGGACACCCCAGACGCTGGCCGCCACCGGGTTCTCGGGCGCGGCCGGCGACCCGCGGCTGTCGTTCTCGCTGATCGTGCCGGCCCGTCACGAGCAGGCCGTCCTGGGGGCCACGCTCTCGCGCCTGGCCGCCATCGACCATCCCTCCTTCGAGATCCTCGCCGTCGTCGGCGACGACGACCCCGAGACCTCAGCGGTCGCCCAGCGGGCGGCCCGGCGCCACCCGGACCGGATCCGCGTGGTGGTCGACACCAGCCGGCCCAAGAACAAGCCCAAGGCCCTCAACGCCGCGCTCCCGGCCTGCCGGGGCGACGTGGTCGGCGTCTTCGACGCCGAGGACGAGGTCCACCCCCAGCTCCTGCGCCACGTCGACGCCCGCTTCGCCGAGACCGGCGCCGACGTCGTCCAGGGCGGCGTCCAGCTGATGAACTACCACTCCAGCTGGTACTCGGTCCGCAATGTGCTCGAGTACTACTTCTGGTTCCGCAGCCGCCTCCACTTCCACGCCGCCCAGCGGTTCATCCCCCTGGGCGGCAACACCGTCTTCGTCCGCGCCGACCTGCTCCGCGCGGCCGACGGCTGGGACCCCGACTGCCTGGCCGAGGACTGCGAGCTCGGCGTCCGCCTCAGCTCCGCCGGAGCCACGGTCGCCGTCGCCTACGACCCCGAGCTGGTCACCCGGGAGGAGACCCCGGCCACCCTCGGGGCCTTCCTCAAGCAGCGCACCCGCTGGAACCAGGGCTTCCTCCAGGTCCTCCGCAAGGGCGAATGGCGCCGCCTGCCCACCGCCCGTCAGCGTCTCCTGGCCCGCTACACCCTGGCCATGCCGTTCCTCCAGGCGTTCATCGGACTACTGATCCCACTGTCGTTCGCGACCACGATCCTGGCGAAGGTCCCGGTGCTGGCCGCCCTGATCTCCTTCATCCCGCTTGTGCCGGTGCTAGCCGTGCTCGTCATGGAGGGGGTCGCCCTCGGAGAGTTCTGCCGCAACTACGGCCTCCGGGCGCGCCTGCGCGACTACCTCCGGCTGGTCCTCGGGACGCTGCCCTACCATGCGCTCCTGTCCCTGGCGGCGGCCCGGGCCGTCCTCAGGGAGCTGCGCGGCAACCGCAGCTGGGAGAAGACCGCCCATGTGGGCGCGCACCGCGCCGAGCCCGCCACTACCGTCGGTACCGGCCACTTGGCCGACCTGGGTGACCGGACCGCATGAGCGCGACGACCCGGCAACGCCACGCCCGGTCCCGCCGCTCCCGCGCCGTCCGGGCCCAGGCGTGGCCGGCAACCGTCGCACCGGCTACGCCGGTCCTGCTCCGTCCCGCCCCGGAGCAGGTACCGATCCCGAGCCGAGCGGCCCTGCCACCGCCAAAGCGGCACCGGCTACGCCAGTGGCTCCGGGCCCACTGGCTCAGCCTGCTGATCGTCGCCGGACTGCTCCTGGTCGTCGGGCTGGTCCACGCCATCGGTTACGACCGGTTCCCGGGTCGCGCCACCGACGACGAGGGCACCTACGTATCCCAGGCGTGGGCGGTTCAGCACTGGCGATCGCTCGCGCACTACACGTACTGGTATGACCATCCGCCCGTCGGGTGGATCACCATGGCGGCCTACAACTGGGTGACCCGGGCCTTTGAGCGCCTTCCCACCTCGGTCACCGTCGGCCGCGAGTTCATGATCTGGGTCAAGCTCGTCAGCGCTGCCATGGTCTATCTCCTGGGACGCCGGCTGGACTTCAACAGGTTCACCGCGTCGGGTGCGGTGCTGCTCTTCGGGCTCAGCCCGCTCGCCGTCTCGTTCCAGCGCATGGTCTACCTGGACAACCTCGCGGTGATGTGGACCCTGGCCGCACTTGCCTTGGCGGCCTCACGCAGAAAGAGCTTGGCCGCGGCTGTCGGTAGTGCCACCTGCTTTGCCCTGGCGGTCCTGAGCAAGGAGACAATCGCCGTGCTCTTCCCGGCGCTGCTCCTGCTCCTCTGGCGGAACACCAGTCCCAGGACCCGACGCTACACCATCGCGCTGTTCCTGACCGTGCTGGGGGCGCTGCTCTTCACCTACCCCCTCTACGCGCTGCTCAAGAACGAGCTGTTCGAAGGGCCGAACCACGTCAGCTTGATTTGGACGATCAAGTGGCAGCTCTTCGATCGGGCACCGTCGGGCAGCCTCCTCGACCCAGGCAGCGACACCCATGCGGTGGCACGGTCGTGGCTGGAAACGGATCCGTTGCTGATCGGCGCGGGCGTGCTCCTCGCCCCGATCGGCCTGCTCATCGGCCGGACTCGGGCGGTTGCGCTGGCGCTGGCAATCCAGGTCGTCATGCTGTTCCGCAACGGTTACCTGCCGTTCCCGTACGTCATCGGCATGCTGCCGTTCGCGGCGCTCACGCTGGCGGGAGTCGCCGACCAGCTCTGCAAGGGTCCAGCGGCCATGGACTGGCCATCGACTGTGGCCAGAAGAGGCGGCCAGCTCATCGTTGTCGGTGCAGTTGCTGCCAGCGTGATCGCCGTCGGCCCGGCATGGGAGCGGGGTATACGTCAGGCACTGACCGAAGACCACAGCAAGCCGCCACAAGAGGCACTGGCCTATGTTGCCAAATACGTGCCGCGTGGTTCGATCCTTCTTGTCGACAACAACCTCTGGACCGATCTAGTCCGCCACGGGTTCAACCCCAATCCGGTCTGGTTCTACAAACTCGACCTCGACCCTGCGGTGCGGGCCAAGTACCAGAACGGGTGGCGCGACATCGATTACATCCTGCTCTCGGAGTACACCGCGACGACGCTGAAAGACCTTCCCATGGTGATGGAAGCGGTGCAGCATTCCGAGGTCGTCGCCAGCTTCGGCGACGGCGACATGACCGTCCGGAGGATCATCAAGAATGCTCCCGACCAGCTGGATCCTGACCCAGCAGGCGGGCGTGGTCGACCTTGAGGCAGTGGTCCTCGACGTAAATGCGGTCGTCGCCGCGGCCGTGATCGTCGGTCCCGACTGGTACCGCATGGACCGTGACCTGATGACGGTCGACCACGACCGCCCGCTCACCCAGGCCCAGCGCTGGATCGAGGACAACGTGCCGCCGGACAGCCCGATCCTGGTCGACGACGCCATCTGGGTGGACCTCGTGCGGGACGACCGGCCGGCGTCCCGGGTCGTGTGGTTCTGGAAGCTGGACCGCGACCCCGAGATCAGGGCGCGCTATCCGGATGGATGGCGCAACTTCGACTACGTCGTCTCGACCATCGCCGTCCGCCTCAGCATGGCGCAGCTTCCCGAGATCTCGGCCGCCGTCAACAACGGGAAGGTGGTGGCCTCCTTCGGCGAGGGCGGCGACCAGGTGCAGGTGCTGCGGGTCCAGCCAGACCGCCCGCGCTGACCGCCACCGCCCCCTCAGGCGCGGGCTCGCCGTGGCCGCAGCCAGAGCGATGCCTGGGTCGGCTGCATGGTCTGCTCGGCCACGGCCAGCAGCTCACCGGTCAAGGCGTCCAGGTCGATCTCCTGGCGCAGGCGGCCGCTGAAGGCGGCGATCGTCTGGCCGGCGTCGTGGCGGCGGCGGTTGAAGCGGCGGTCCACCAGCCGCTGGATGCGGCGCCGGGCCGGCT
>CALGFH010000058.1 GCA_937881255.1 uncultured Actinomycetes bacterium | reverse complement strand
GCGCCGATCACCCAGGTATGCGTGTTCGGGGGGGATCGGGGGCCGCGGCCGGGCCGGTGCCGCCGCCGGCGGGGCTGCGGCCGATGCACCCGACGGCGGCGCGGGAGCTGCCGGCCGACCAGCGGGGCAGGGCGTTCGAGCCGAAATGGGACGGCTACCGGGCGCTCGGGCACGTCGTCGGCGGGGAGCTGGCCCTGCGCAGCCGCAACGGGGTCGACATGGCCGGCTGGTTCCCGGAGCTGGCCGGGCTGGCCGGCGCCCTGGGCGACCGTGCCGGCGTGCTCGACGGGGAGGTGGTGGCCCTCGACGACCACGGCCGGCCCAGCTTCGGCGCCCTCCAGCAGCGCATGGCCGGCCGCGCCGGCCGGCGGCGGGGCGCCGCCGTCACCTACCTGGTCTTCGACCTCCTGTGGATGGACGGCCGGCTGCTCACCGGGCTGCCCTACGCCGAGCGGCGGCGGCTGCTGGAGGGCCTCGAGGTCGCCGGGCCGGCCTGGCAGACGGTGGCGTCGTTCGCCGGGGACGGCACCGCGCTGCTGGCCGCGACCCGGGAGCAGGGCCTCGAGGGGGTGGTGGCCAAGAAGCTCCAGAGCGCCTACGTGCCGGGCCGGCGGACCAGGAGCTGGCTCAAGGTCAAGCACTACCAGCGCGAGACGTTCCTGGTCGGCGGCTTCGTCCCCGACCACGACCAGGTCAGGTCCCTGCTCGTCGGCCTGCCCGACCCCGGGCGGCCGGGCGGGCTGGTGTTCTGCGGAAGGGTCGACCACGGCCTGGTGCCGGCGGCCAGGCGGCGGGTCCGGGAGCTGCTGGGGCCGCTGGTCACCGGGCAGAGCCCGTTCGCCGAGCCCCCCTCGGCCCTGCTCGGGGGCCGCTGGTCCCGGCCCGGACCCGACGACCCGGCCCCGGTGTTCGTCCGCCCCGAGCTGGCCGTCGAGGTCAGCTTCCTGGGCTGGGAGTCGGGCCGCCTGCGCCACCCTGCCTACAGCGGCCTCACCCGGATACTGTAGGGACCCGGACTCCAGGGAGGTTTGCGCATGACCACGGACGAGCTGGCCGCGACGGCGACGGCGCTGGTCGCCCCAGGCAAGGGCATCCTGGCCGCCGACGAGAGCAGCGGGACCATCGAGAAGCGCTTCAAGTCGATCCAGGTCGAGTCCACCGAGGAGCGCCGCCGCGACTACCGCGAGCTGCTGTTCACCACCGAGGGGGCGGCCGAGTTCATCAGCGGGGTCATCCTGTATGACGAGACCCTGCGCCAGCGGGCGGCCGACGGCACCCCGCTGGCCGAGGTCCTGTCCGGCCAGGGGATCATCCCCGGGATCAAGGTCGACGCCGGCACCACCGGGCTGGCCGGCTTCCCGGGCGAGAAGGTCACCGAGGGCCTCGACGGCCTGGCCGGCCGGCTGGCCACCTACCGCGAGCTGGGCGCCAGGTTCACCAAGTGGCGGGCGGTCATCACCATCGGCCGGTCATCACCATCGGCGAGGGCATGCCCACCTCCGGCTGCATCCGGGCCAACGCCGAGGCCCTGGCCCGCTTCGCCGCCCTCTCCCAGGAGGCCGGGCTGGTCCCGATCGTCGAGCCCGAGGTGCTGATGGACGGCGACCACACGATCGAGCGCTGCGACCAGGTCACCCGCGACACCCTGGCCGCGACCTTCGCCGCCCTCCACCGCCACCGGGTCCGGCTGGACGGCATGCTGCTCAAGCCGAACATGGTCCTCTCCGGCGGCGACTGCCCCACCCAGGCCGGGGTCGAGCAGGTCGCCCAGGCCACCCTGGCCTGCCTGCGCGACCACGTCCCGGCCTCGGTCCCCGGGATCGTGTTCCTGTCCGGCGGCCAGAGCGACGAGGCGGCCACCGCCCACCTCAACGCCATGAACCGGCTCGGGGACGCCCCCTGGCAGCTGAGCTTCTCCTACGGCCGGGCCCTCCAGGCCCCGGC
This sequence comes from uncultured Actinomycetes bacterium, assembly GCA_937881255.1. GTDB lineage: Bacteria > Actinomycetota > CALGFH01 > CALGFH01 > CALGFH01 > CALGFH01. Next base: position 2,310 of record CALGFH010000058.1, on the reverse strand, counting down.
CCTCAAGGCCTGGAAGGGCGAGCCGGCCAACGGCCAGGCGGCCCAGCGGGCCTATCTCCACCGGGCCCGGCTGAACGGGGCCGCCCGGTCGGGCAACTGGACCGAGGCCATGGAGACCGCCGACGCCTAGGCAAGGGGAGCCGCCGGTGGCCGCCCCCGGCCCGAACGACACCGTCGCCGACGCCCTGGCCCGGCGGGTCGTCACCCACCGCCGGGGCCCGGCCGCCTTCCGCGTGGCCGACGGGCTGCGCGAGCTGGGGGCGGTCGACCGGGCGGTCTACGAGGCCGTCGCCCGCACCCCCACCGGAAACCTGGACGTCCCGGTGCGCCGGCTCTCGGGCGCGGCCGACACGTCGCGCCTTTGGCTCGGCATCGCCGCCGTGGTCGCCGTGGCCGGGGGCCGGCGCGGCCGCCGGGCGGCGCTGGAGGGGGTGGTGGCCATCGGGGTCACCTCGGCAACGGTCAACCTGGGGGTCAAGCCGGTGGCCCGCCGGCGCCGCCCGGAACGGGCCCGGCCGGCCCTGTTCGAGGACCGCCACGTGCCCATGCCCCGCTCGGCCTCCTTCCCCTCCGGGCACGCCGCCTCGGCCTTCGCCTTCGCCTACGCCGTCGGCCGGCATATGCCGGTCCTGGCCGTGCCGATCCGGCTGCTGGCCGCCGCCGTCGCCTACTCCCGGGTCCACACCGGCGTCCACTACCCCGGCGACGTGGTCATCGGCTCGGTCGCCGGGGCCGGCACGGCCGCCATGGTCGCCGCCGTGGCCGACCGGACCGCCCGGGCCCGCGCTAGCGGTCGTGGTGGGTGAGGTGGTCGATACAGACGGTCACGGCCAGGACCAGGGCGTCGTCCTGCCCGGGGACGATGGCGACGCCGTAGCTGTCGCGGACCCGGAACCAGCGCTTGGAGATGTTGGCCACCGGGATGCCGTCCCGGGTGACCTGGTACTCGTGGTCGAGGATGTTGCCCTCGACCTGCAGCTCGCCCCCGCCCTCCAGCCCGACCGTGAACCGGTCCCGCAGGGGCGTGATCATGGCCTTCTTGACCGTGGCCACCTTGTCGTCGCCGCGCTCGATGGCCATGGTGTCCCGCGCCCGCAGCAGCCGCTTCTGGAGCTTGTAGAGCTCCTTGCCCTCGCCGTCCTTGATGACCACGGTGTCGCGCATCCGCAGCACCTTGTCGTCGACCTTGAAGATCTTCTCGCCGCGGTCGTTCTCGATCCAGAAGTCGTCCCCGAAGCTCAGCATCTTCTCCCGCAGCAGGTAGCGGGTGCCCGCCGGTGCTCCCTCGGGCAGGTCCTTGGCTCGTCGCCTGAACATCGTTCGCCTCCGTGTTGGGGCCACCACCGTCGCACCGGGGCGGGTGCCGGGGCATCACCCGCTTGGGGTGAATTGCCCGGTCGAGTAGCATGACGCCCGAGGTGACGCCGTCAGGTGGCTGAGGCATTCGGCTGGGGAGCGCTCGGGGCGGCCGCCCTGCTGATCGGCGCGCTGGTCGCCTACCTCCTGTCCCCGTCCCGCCGCGTGATCGCCGTGGTGATGGCGCTGGGGACGGGCCTGCTGATCGGCTCGGTGTCCTACGAGCTGGTCGACGACGCCCTGGAGCACCAGGCCGTCGCCTGGGTGGCGCTGATGGTCCTGGTCGGCGCGGCCACCTTCACCGTCGGCGACTGGCTGCTGGAGCGGGGCGGCGGCGGCGACCGCAAGGACCCCACCGGGGCCCAGACGGAGGGGTCGCCCCTGGCCATCGTGCTCGGCTCGGTGCTCGACGGCATCCCCGAGTCGTTCGTGCTCGGCCTGACCGTCCTCCAGGGCGGGGTGAGCGTGTCCCTGCTGGCCGGGGTCGTGCTGTCGAACCTGCCCGAGGGCATGTCGTCCTCCAGCGGCCTCAAGGCGGCCGGCTGGCCCCAGGGCCGGGTGGTGCTGATGTGGTCGGCGGTGGTGCTCGTCTCGGCGCTGGCCGCGGCCGCCGGCTACGCCCTGCTCGACCCGGCCAGCGGCCGCACCGGGGCCCTGGTCCAGGCGTTCGCCGCCGGGGCCCTGCTGGCCATGCTGGCCGACACGCTCCTGCCCGAGGCCTACGCCGTCGAGGGCGTGCTCACCGGCCCCCTGGTGGTCGCCGGGTTCGCGGTCTCGCTGGCCCTGTCCGCGGTCTGAGCCGGCGATGGCGGACGAGCGGTCACGGATCCGGCGGCGGCGCGAGCAGCTGGAGGCGATGCTGGCCAGTGGCCAGGCCCGGGTGGAGCGGGCCAGGTCGCGGAGCATGGTGGTGGACACCATGGTCGGGGTGGTCCAGCGCGAGCGCCCGGTGGC
>CALGFH010000057.1 GCA_937881255.1 uncultured Actinomycetes bacterium | reverse complement strand
CCCACCCGGTCCGGCGCCAGGTCCCCCGGTGGGGGAGGCTACCCGACCCGGCGAGGGGGGGCGCGCGGTTGTCCACAGACCCCCTGTCCATCACGGCCTCGCCGCCGTCCAGTGTTCGGCGGGTGCCCACGGCGTTCGCCGGTTGGGTGGTGGTGGCGGGCGGGTTGCTGTTCCTGCTCGCACGACCCGCCCTGGGAGCGTCACCGGTGGCGGTGCCGGTGCTCGCCGCCGGCTATCTGGCGCTGTTGATCCTGGCCCTGGCGGTTCGCGCGAACCGTGGCGATTCCGAGAACCGGGCGCCGCTCGGGTGGAGGCTGCCGCTGCTGCTGGGGCTGGTCGGGGTGGCGGGGGCCTCGGTGGTTGGTGGGCCGGTGGCGGATCGGCGGGTGGGGGTGGTGGCGGCCGGGCTGGCGCTGGGGGCGGCGGTGGCCGAGGAGGCGCTGTTCCGGCGGCTGCTGTACGACCGGCTGCTGCGGTTCGGGGTCGTGGCCGCCGTGATCGGGAGCGCCGGGGTGTTCGCGCTGGCGCATCTGCCGGCGTACGGGGTGGCGGCGATGCCGGTCGACCTGGGGGCCGCGCTGTTGCTGTCGTGGCAGCGGTACGCTTCCGGGCGCTGGACGGTTCCGGCCGTCACGCACGCTGTTGCCAACCTCCTGGCGGTGACCTGAGACCATGCGCCACCTTCGCCCCCTCCTCGTCCTCCTCGTCCTGCTGCTGGTCGCGTCCTGCACCAGCGACCCGCCCGAGCCGGTGCGGGTCGGGGCCATCTACCCGCTGAGCGGCACCCAGGGCATGGGCGGGATCGACGAGTACCACGGGGTCCGGGTCGCGGCCGAGCTGGTCAACGCCGAGGGGGGCGTCGGCGGGCGGCCGGTGGTGCTCGACCAGGTCGACGTGCCCGAGGCCGACGCCGCCCCCGGGGCCATCAAGGCGCTGGCCGACCGGGGGGTCGACCTGGTCCTGGGCAGCTACGGCAGCACCATCTCGAGCCCGGCCGCCACCGCCGCCGCCGGGCACGGGTCGCTGTTCTGGGAGACCGGGGCGGTGGGCAAGCTGGCCGGGCCGGGCGAGGGCGACCTGGTGTTCCGGGTCGCCCCGACCGGGGGGCTGCTGGGCCGGGGGGCGATCCGCTTCGTCGCCGACCAGCTGGCCCCCAAGCTGGGCCGGCCGGCCTCCTCGCTGCGCTTCGCCATCGCCGCCGTCGACGACGTGTACGGGGCCGCGGTGGCCGACGGCGCCCGGGCCGAGCTGGGCGACCGGGACCTCGAGACCGTGGCCGACGTCGCCTACGACCCGCGCCGCTACGACCCGGCCAAGGTGGTGGCCGAGATCGCCGCCGCCCGGCCCGACGTGCTGTTCGTGGTCGCCTACCTCGAGGACGGGGTGGCCCTGCGCCAGGAGCAGGTCCGCCAGCACCTGCCCCTGCTGGCCAGCATCGGCACCTCCTCCAGCTACTGCATGCCGGAGTTCGGGGCCCTGCTCGGCCAGGACGCCGTCGGCCTGTTCGCCTCCGACAAGCCCGACACCCACGGGATCAACCCGGCCGGGCTCGCCCCCGACGCCCGGGCCCTGCTGGACCGGGCCGACGCCGCCTACCGCGAGGCCAACGGCCACTCGATGAGCGCCGCCGCCCTGGCCGGCTTCTCCGGGGCCTGGGCGCTGTTCCGCCACGTGCTGCCCGAGGCCGGCTCGATGGCCCCGGCCGACGTGGCCGCCGCGGCCCGCCGGGTCAGGGTGCCGGCCGGCGGCCTGCCCAACGGCAGCGGCATCGAGTTCGCCCCCCCGGGCGGCGCCGACGCCGGGGCCAACCTCCGGGCGGCCAGCGTCATCTGGGAGTGGACGGAGGTGAACCGGCGCGAGGTGACCTGGCCACCCCAATTCGCCACCGCGGAGATCGCGGCCATCCGCCCCTCCCGATGAAGACCCCCGGCAGCGGCGCCTCCCGGTCCCGCTCCGGGCTCGCCCTCCTGGCCGGGGTCGGGATCGTGGCCCTGTACCTGGCCGGGGCGGCCGTCAGCGGGCGGGCCAGCATCCTGGCCAGGCGCCCGCTGCTGGACGGGCTGGCCCCGCCGACGCCCTACCGCTGGGTGAACCCGCCCCCGGACCTGGCCGCCAGCAACAAGCCGCCGGCCTCGACCCGCTTCACGGTCGAGCTCACCGCCGAGGGCTCCCAGCTCGGCGCCTTCTCGACCAGCGACGGCCAGGTCAACCTGGTCCTGAGCCAGGGCGCTGTGCGACCCCGGTCCGGCCAGCGCGGCGTCGAGGTGACGGTCGAGCCGGTCGACCCGGCGACCCTCGGGCCGGCCCCCTCCGGCCTGGTCACCGCCGGCAACGCCTACCAGATCCAGGCCAGCTACCAGCCGTCGGGCGACCAGGTCGAGACCCTCGCCGGCCAGTCCAGCGTCGGCCTCGTCTACCCGCTGCTGGCCACCGCCGTGGCCGACCCGGGCGGCCACCAGGTGCTGTCGTCGGCCGACGGCCAGGCCTGGGAGTCGCTCCAGAGCACCGACACCCCCGGCACCCACCAGGTGAGCGCCGGGCTGGCCAGGACCGGCTACGTCGTGGTCGGGGTGGCGCCGTCGGCCGGCGGGTCGGGAAGCGACCCCCGCAACCGGATCCTGCTGCTGGGCACCGGGATCGCGGTCGTGATCGTGGCCGCCGCCCTGGTGCTGCGGCTGCGCGAGCGCTCGCGGCCCGCGCCACCGGCAGGGGGGCGCCGCCGATGAGCCGGGGCCGGGCTGGTCGCCGGGCCGGGCTGGTCGCCGGGCTGGCCCTGCTGCTGCTGGGGGCGTCGGCCGGGCCGGCGGCCGCGCACGCCATCGGGACCGGGACCGAGGCCAGCAACTACCGGACCGGGATCCGCGGCATCGACCAGGGGGTACCCGGCATCTCGGTCCGGACCGTGGCCGGCGAGCAGCTGGAGCTGACCAACCGGTCCGGCCAGGAGGTGGTGGTGCTCGGCTACCGCCTGGAGCCGTACCTGCGCATCGGGCCCGGCGGGGTGTACGAGAACCAGCGGTCGCCCAGCACCTACACCAACCGCTTCCGGGCCGCCCCGACAGAGATCCCGCCCGAGTTCGACCCGGCGGCCCCCCCCGAGTGGCGCCGGGTCGGCGACGGGCCGTCGGCGGCCTGGCACGACCACCGCGCCCACTGGACCGGCCCCGACCCGCCGGCCGTGAAGGCCAACCCCCGGGCGTCCCACGTGATCGTGCCCGACTGGCGGATCCCGGTGAGCCAGGGCGAGCACGACGACGAGCACGACGACGAGCACGACATGGTGATCCGGGGCGACATCACCTGGGTGCCGGGGCCGTCGCCGTGGCCGTGGGCGCTGGCCGCGGTGGCCCTGTTCGCCGCCGCCCTGGCCGCCGCCGGCGGCTACCGCCGCCCCAAGGTCCTGGCCGTGGTCGCCCTGGTGGCGGTGGCGGCCGACATGATCCACACCGCCGGGGCCCTGCTCGCCTCGACGGCCCCGCTGGCCACCGAGCTGTACGGGACGGTGACCTCGGCCGCCGGCTGGGCCGTGGCCGGGTTCGCCGCCTGGCGGCTGCTCCGCGGCCGGGCCGACACCGGCCTGCTCTACCTGCTGCTCGGCGGGGTGTTCCTGACCCTGGCCGGGGCCCTGCCCGACCTGTCGTCCCTCGGCCGCTCCCAGCTCGCCTCCGGCTTCGGCCCGATCGTCACCCGGGCCGCCATCACCTTCACCCTCGGCCTGGGCACGGCCATGGTGGTCGCCGGCCTGGCCGGGTTCCGCTCGCCGCGCCGGGCCGAGAAGGCCGGCGTAAGCTGAGCCCGTGGTGCTGAAGCGTCCCCGGAGGGTCGGGCGCCGGATAACGGCCGCCGGCGTCCTCGCGCTGGGCGGGCTGTTCGCGCCGCCGGCCGCCGGCGCCGCCCTGGCCGGCCCCGCCCCCGGGTCCCAGGTGCCGGCCCCGACCCCGGGCCGCCTGCTGCTCTCCTGGTCGTTCAACCCGCTGGTCACCGTCGGGCTGCTGGCCGTGGCGATCGCCTACCTCCAGGCCAGGAGGCGCCTGGTCGCCGACGGGGTGGCCTGGCCGGCCCGGCGGACCGCCTACTTCCTGTCCGGGGTCGGGGCCATCGCCCTGGCCCTGCTGTCGCCGATCGAGGCCTACGACACGGCGCTGTTCTCGGTCCACGTGACCCAGCACATGCTGCTCACCATGGTCGCGGCCCCGCTGCTGGCCCTGGGGGCGCCGGTCACCCTGGCCCTGCGGGTGGCCAGGGGCAGGACCCGCCGCCGCATGACCCGGGTGCTGCACAGCCCGCCCCTGAAGGTGATCGGCCACCCGCTGGTCGCCTGGGTGCTGTTCACCATGAGCCTGTACGCGCTCTACTTCTCGCCGCTGTTCGACCTGACCCTGCGCAACCCGCAGGTCCACGACCTGGTCCACCTCCACTTCCTGGCCGCCGGGCTGCTGTTCTGGTGGCCGCTGGTCGGCCTCGACCCGTCCCGCTGGCGCATGCCCCACATCGCCCGGCTGCTGTTCGTCTTCCTGATGGTCCCGTTCCACGCCTTCCTCGGGGTGGCGATCATGAACAGCGGGCGGGTGCTGGCCCCGACCCTGGAGAGCTTCCAGCGCTCCTGGGGCCCCACCCCCCTGGCCGACCAGCAGGTCGGCGGGGCCATCCTGTGGGGCGCGGGCGACCTGATCGCCCTCGGGGCCGTCCTCGGCATCCTCATCTCCTGGGCCAGCTACGAGGAGAAGGTGGTGGCCGTCCGCGAGGACCGCCGCCTGGCCCGTGAGCGCGCCGCCGGCCGGACCGTCCGGCCGGTGACCAACACCCGGCCGCCCGTCCCGTGAGCGACCCGGCCGGCCGGAACGGCGAGCTGACCGACAAGGTCCGCGCCTGGTGGGACGCTGACGCGGCCACCTACGACCACTCCTCCGACCACGGGCCCGGGTCGCCGGCCCAGCGGGCCGCCTGGAACGCCGCCCTGCACCGGTTCCTGGGCAGCCAGGGGAGCCGGGTGCTGGACGTCGGCGCCGGGACCGGGTTCCTGTCGCTGGCCGCGGCCCGGCTCGGCCACCGGGTGACCGCCCTCGACCTGTCCGGCGGGATGCTGGAGCGCCTGGCCGAGCACGCCGGCCGCGACGGCCTCGAGGTCGAGGTGGTCCAGGGGGCCGCCGAGGAGCCGCCGCCCGGGCCCTTCGACGCCGTGATCGAGCGGCACCTGCTCTGGACGCTGCCCGACCCTGGTGCCGCGCTCGCCGCCTGGCGCGGGGTCGCCCCCGAGGGCCGGCTGGTCCTGTTCGAGGGCCTGTGGGGCGGGGCCGACCCGGTCGAGGCCCTGCGCTCCCAGGCCAGGGAGGGGCTGCGCAAGCTGCGGGGCGAGCCCGACCACCACCACGACCACTACGACGCCTCGGTCACCGAGGAGCTGCCGCTGGCCGGCGGGACCCACCCCGACAAGGTGGTCGAGCTGGTCGAGGCGACCGGCTGGGGACCGGCCCGGCTGGAGCGGCTGCGCGACATCGAGTGGGCCCAGCTGCTCCAGCAGCCGCCCAGCGCGCGACTGCTCGGGGTCACCCCGCGGTTCGCGGTGGTCGCCGGCGGGACCTAGACTCCACCCAAGGAGGCGATGCAAATGGCAACCGACCTCGTCTGTCCCAAGTGCCAGGGGCTGATGCGCACCTACGAGCGCAGCGGCGTCACCCTCGACCAGTGCGCCGACTGCCGCGGCATCTTCCTCGACCGGGGCGAGCTCGAGCACCTGGTCGACGCCGAGC
>CALGFH010000056.1 GCA_937881255.1 uncultured Actinomycetes bacterium | reverse complement strand
GGTTCGAAGGAAGGCCTGCTCATCGACGCGTTGGCCGAGAGCGCGTTCGAGTTCCTTGCCGACAACATCGCGGCGCTCGACACGACCCGTGACCCGGTGGCCGATCTCGTGGCGGTCGGTGTTCCGGTCTTCCGCTCGCTGGTCCTCGACCATCCAGCCCTGTACCGCATCGCCTTCCAGCGGGTCGTCCCCGGCTTCCGCGCCGGTCCCGAAGTCACGGCGGCCCGTACCCGGGCATTCGCCGGTCTCCTGAGCAGGGTCGAGCCACTCCAGGAGGCCGGTCTGCTGGGCCGCAAGCCGGTGCAGCAGGCGGCGGTGGAGTTCAACGCCATGCTCGAGGGGCTCGCCAACGCCGAGCTGCGCGGCGCCGTGCTGCCGAACCTGCCTGCCGGCGACGAGGAAGCAGCCTGGCGGGAGGCGCTCATCACCGTGGTCGCGGGCTTCAGCGCAGGCGGGACCGCTGCTGGCTAGCCGGGCACGGCCAGGTCGGGGCGGACCGGGGCCAGGGCCTCGGAGAGGGCGTCGATGTTGGGGCGGACGGTGACGGTGGCCCCGGCGCGGCCGTCGAGGACCTCGCGGGTCTTGAGGCCGTGGCCGGTGATCAGGGCGACGACCCGCTCGCCGGGGCGGAACTCGCCCCGGGCGGCCAGGCGGCCGACGGTGGCCACGGTCACCCCGGCGGCGGTCTCGCCGAACACGCCGGTGGTGCGGGCCAGCAGCTCGATCGCCTCCACCACCTCGCTGTCGTCCACCGCCTCGACCCGGCCGCCCGTGCCGCGGACCGTGGCCAGGGCCTCGGCCCCGTCGGCCGGGTCGCCGATGGCCAGCGACTTGACGATGCCGCTGGGGCGCACCGGGGTGACCTCGTCGACCCCGGCGGCGAAGGCGGCCGCCACCGGGCTGCAGCCGACCGACTGGGCGCCGTGGACCTTGGCCGGGGTCCGCTCGACCAGGCCGTGGTCGGCCAGGACGCCGAAGCCCTGGTGGACCTTGGTCAGCAGGGCGCCGGAGGCGATCGGGACGACCACGTGCTCGGGCAGCGACCAGCCGAGCTGCTCGGCCACCTCGAGGCCGACGGTCTTGGAGCCCTCGGCGTACCAGGGGCGCAGGTTCACGTTGACGAAGCCCCAGCCGAAGGCCTCGACGGCCTGCATCGAGAGCCGGTTGGCCTGGTCGTAGGAGCCCTCGACGGCGACGACGGTGGCGCCGAAGGCGGCCGCCGAGGCGACCTTGCCGGCCTCCAGGTCGGCCGGGATCACGACCACGCACTCCAGCCCCTGGGCGGCGGCGGCGGCCGCGGTCGCCCCGGCCAGGTTGCCGGTCGAGGCGCAGGCCACCGTGGACAGGCCGAACGCCCGGGCCCTGGCCACGGCCACGGCCACCACCCGGTCCTTGAAGGAGTTGGTGGGGTTGCGGGTGTCGTCCTTGAGCAGCAGCGGGCCGGGCACGCCAAGGGCCTCGGCCAGCCGGGGCGCCGGCACCAGCGGGGTCAGCCCGGGGGCGAGGTCGCCGGGGCCGGGGGTGGCCGGCAGCAGGGGCGCGTAGCGCCAGATCGAGCGCGGCCCGGCCTCGATGCCGTCCCGGCTGAGGCGCTTGGCGACCTCCTCGGCGTCGTACTCGGGGTCGAGCGGGCCCAGGCAGCGCGAGCAGGCGTACTCGAGGGCGGCCGGGTAGGCGGTCTGGCAGCCGCGGCAGCGCAGGACCACGTACTCGAGGGTTTGGTCGGTCATGGCGGTCGTCGACCTCCGGGGCTCGGCGTGGGGCGACGTCGCGCCGCGGTCGGTCAACCGCTCGGCGCATCTTCCCTCGCCACGATGGCGAGGCCGGAAGTGGCACCTTCCTCGTCCGGAGGAGGTTGCCGGGGCTTCGTCGGGCCGGTCCCTCCGCCCCTCTGGATGCGTCGCCTGAGGTATGAAGTTGTGGTACCCAGCTTGCCCTGGCACGCTGCTTGGCTGCAACACCGGAGGGGCATGATCCCCTGGGGGGCCGGGACCGGGAGAACGGATGACCGACATCGACACCTGGGAGTGGTTCGGCAACCGGACCTTCCATCACAGCCAGTTCGCGCCGCCGGCCAAGCTGCGCGAGGCCAGGGAGCGGCTCGGGCTGAGCGTCTCGGTCTGCCTGCCGACCCGCGACGAGGCCGCGACCGTCGGCGGCATCGTCAAGCACCTGCGCCGCAACCTGGTCGAGCGGGCCCGGCTGGTCGACGAGATCGTGGTCATGGACGCCGGCTCGGCCGACGACACCGCGGCCATCGCGGAGGCCGAGGGGGCGGCGGTGTTCTACGAGCACGACGTCCTGCCCGGCGAGGGCCCGGGGTCGGGCAAGGGCGAGGCCCTCTGGAAGAGCCTGCACGTCTGCAAGGGCGACCTGATCTGCTTCGTCGACGCCGACATCCGCAACTTCCACGCCCGCTTCGTCTACGGGCTGCTCGGCCCGCTGCTCGAGGACCCCGAGATCCAGTACGTGAAGGCGTTCTACGAGCGGCCGATCCGCGAGCGCAACGCCCTGCGGGCCACCGGCGGCGGCCGGGTCACCGAGCTGCTGGCCCGCCCGCTCATCAACCTGCTCTGGCCGGAGCTGGCCGGCATCGTCCAGCCGCTGTCGGGCGAGTACGCCGGGCGCCGCGAGACCCTGGAGCAGGTGCCGTTCTTCTCCGGCTACGGGGTCGAGCTGGGCCTGCTGGTCGACATCGCGGCCCGCTTCGGGGTCGACGCCATCGCCCAGGTCGACCTGGACCGGCGCGTCCACCGCAACCAGGACATGCAGGCGCTGGGCCGGATGAGCTTCGGGATCCTCCAGGCCGCCTTCCTGCGCCTGGCCGAGGAGGGCCGCTCGGCGCCGGGCAACTTCGCCACCACCCTGGTCCAGTTCTCCAACGAGCTGTTCGAGTACCGGCCCGAGCCGCGCGAGATCGTCACCTCCCGCCGCCCGCCCATCGTGACCGTCGACGACTACCGGCGGCGGCGGGCCGACCCTGTCGCCGCGGACGGCTAGCGTGCCCGGCCTGGCCCTGGCCGACGCCGGGCCGGTGCTGGAACGGCTCGCCCCGGCGCTGCTGCTCTCCGACGTCGACGGGACCCTGGTCGGGCGGGACGGGTCGCTGCTGGCCGACCTGGAGGGGAAGCCGACCCTGGTCGCGGCCGAGGCCCTGGTCGCCGCCCACCTGGCCGGCCTCGAGGTGGTGCTGGTCTCGGGGCGGACGGCCGCCCAGCTCCGGGAGACGGGGCGCCTGCTCGGGACCCGCGACGCCGTCGCCGAGCTGGGCACGGTGCTGGTCCGGGGCCGGGAGGAGGAGCTGGTCTGGGGCGAGGCCCCGCGCGACCTGGGCGCCTGCCCGGCCGAGGCCCTGGAGCGGTCGGGCGCCCTGGCCGTGCTGCTGGAGTCCTTCGCCGGCCGCCTCGAGCCCCACACCCCCTGGCACCTGGGCCGGCGGGGCACCTTCCTGCTCCGCGGGCAGGCCGAGGTGGCCGAGGCCGACGCCCTGCTGGCCGGCCGCGGGCTGGGCTGGGCCCGGCTGCTCGACAACGGCCGCCTGCGCGGCGCCTACCCCCACCTCGGCCCGGGACCGGCCCACGCCTACCACCTGCTCCCCGCGGGGGTCAGCAAGGCCGGCACCGCCGCCGCCTACCTGGCCGGCCGCGGCCTCGACCCGCCCCAGGTCGCCGCCATCGGCGACAGCCCGGCCGACCTCCAGCTGGCCGGCGTGGCCGGGGCCATGTTCCTGGTCGCCAACGGCGCCTGGGCGGCCGACCTGGCCGACCCCGCCACCCCGGTGGTCGTCACCCCCTCGCCCGCCGGCCAGGGCTGGGCCGAGGCCGTCACCGCCCTGCTGGAGCGGATGCCCTAGTTGGTGTCGCCCTGGGTGAGCTCGTCGCCGTAGTCGACGTACTTGGACCAGATGAACAGGAAGACGATCTTGGCCACGGCGACCAGGGGGACGATCACCAGCATGCCGAACAGGCCGGCGAAGCTGGCCCCCACGAGCAGGGCGAGCATGACGACCACGGGGTGGAGCTGGACGGTGCGGCCCATCACGTTGGGCGAGATCAGGTGGTTGTCGATCTGCTGCACGGCCAGCAGCACCAGGGCGGCCCAGAGGGCCGTGAGGGGCTCGCCCGAGATGAGGGCGATGATCACGGCCAGGCCGCCGCCGATGAACGGGCCGACCAGGGGGACCAGGTTGAAGATGCCGGCGACAATCCCCACCAGCAGCCAGAACGGCAGCCCGATGGCCCACAGGCCGATCGAGGAGGCCACCCCGACGAACAGGGCGACCAGGAGCTGGCCGCGGAAGAAGCCGCCCACCGCCTGGCCGATCCGGTCCATCAGGCCGCGGATCTCCTCGCGGCGGCCCGGCGGGATCAGGGCCATCGCCCCCCGGCGCAGCCGGGGCAGGTCGACCAGCAGGTAGAAGGCCATCACCGGGCCGAGCACGATGATGATCAGGCCGCTGATCACCGAGTTGGTGACCGACCGGAGCCCGGTCAGGTACCTGGTGACGGCCTGGCGGTTCTCCCCCGCGGACAGCCACTCCCGGACCTGCTCGGCGTCGAGGCGGAAGTTGGGCTCCTGGCCGAAGCGGGCGGCCACGTCGCGGACCAGGGCCTGGCCGTCGGCCAGGTAGTCGGGGAAGTGGTCGATCACGGAGGTGACCTGCCTGGCCACGACCGGGACGAGCAGCGAGACGACCAGGGCCACGATGCACAGGAACAGCAGGTAGACGATGCCGGCCCCGGCGACCCTCGGCATCCCCCGGCGCTCAAGGGCCGAGACCAGCGGGTTGAGCAGGTAGACGACGGCCACGGCGATCAGCAGCGGCGGGACCACCGGGTTGACGTAGACCATCAGCCGCAGCATCAGGTAGCCGAGGATGATGATCCCGATGCCGCACCAGGCCATGATGCCGATGCGCACGACCCGCTCGTACGGAGTGGGGCGGCGGGGCGGCGGCTGCAGCAGGGGCGCCCGCCGCGCCTCCTCGCCCGCCGTCTGGGTCATGCCTCGCCGCCTTTGGATCCGGTCGACCGTCGCGTTCAGGAATGCCAGGATGCATCAAGAGCATACGGGTTCCTCGCGACGCCGAAGGGCGGTATTGCCACGATGGCCGAGTTGGTGGTGGCGTCCAATCGCGGTCCGGTCCAGTTCGAGGTGGATGACGACGGCAACCTGACCTCGGGCCGCGGGGCCGGCGGCATGGTGACCGCCCTCGGCCCGGCCCTGGCCGGGCAGGCCGGCACCTGGGTGGCGGCGGCGATCAGCGAGGCGGACCGGGTGGCGGCCCGGCGGGTCGCCCGCTCGGGGCGGCTGCGCACGGTCGAGCTCGCCCAGGGCCCGGTGCGCCTGCGCAGCCTGGTCTTCGACCCCCGGGAGTACCAGAGCTACTACAACCGGGTGGCCAACCGGACCATCTGGTTCCTGCACCACTACCTGTTCGACGTGCCCCGCCACCCCCGCTTCGACCGCAGCTTCCGGGTCGCCTGGCAGCACTACGAGGGCGTCAACCGGGCCTTCGCCGGCGCCTGCGACGACGAGGCCGACCAGGGTGGCGAGGTGTACGTCCAGGACTACCACCTGGCCCTGGTCCCGGCGATGCTGCGCCAGCGCCGGCCCGACCTGCGCGTCGCCCACTTCAGCCACTGCCCGTGGGCCGACCCCGGCTACTTCCTGATGCTGCCGGGCCGGGTCGCGGGCACGATCCTGGAGGGGATGCTCGGGGCCGACCTGCTCGGCTTCCTGGTCCCCCGCTGGGCCCGCAACTTCCTCCACTGCTGCCTGGAGGCCGGCTTCGGGGTCGACTTCGAGCGCCACACCGTGCGGGCCGGCGACGGGCGCACGGTCCAGGTGCGCACCTATCCCCTTGGGGTGGACGGCGAGGCCCTCAAGGAGCGGGCCGCCCAGCCCGACGCCCGCGCCCAGGACCGGGTGGTGACCGAGCTGGCCAGGGGACGCCGGCTGATCGTGCGGGTCGACCGCCTGGAGCTGTCCAAGAACATCCTGCGCGGGCTGGAGGGCTACGGCATGTTCCTGGAGCGCAACCCCAGGGCCAGGGGGCGGGTGGTCCACTACGCCCTGACCTATCCGTCCCGGCGCGACCTGCCCGAGTACCAGGCCTACACGGCCGAGGTGAAGGCCATGGCCGAGTCCATCAACGAGCGCTTCCGGACCCGCACCTGGGAGCCGGTGCTGCTGGACCTGCGGGACAACTACCCGCGGGCCCTGGCCGCCATGGCCGCCGCCGACGTGCTGATCGTCAACCCGGTCTGGGACGGCATGAACCTGGTGGCCAAGGAGGGCCCGGCCATCAGCCGCCGCGACCTGGTGCTGGTCCTGTCCCGCAACGCCGGCGCGGCCGACGACCTCGGCCCCGGCGCCCTGCTGGTCAACCCCTTCGACACCGCCGAGCTGGCCGAGGCCATCGCCGCCGCCCTCGAGCTCCCCCCGGACGAGCGGGCCAAGCGCGCCGCCCTGCTCCGCGAGGGGGCCACCGCACTGCCACCTCAAGACTGGTTTCGTGCCCAGCGGGACGACCTGAGAGGTCAGACTCCCGGGTAGTCCTTCCCGATGACCACGTGGAGGGCGACCCGGCGGGACAGGTTGGCCGGGGCCGGCTCGACCACGGCGAAGGCCGGGAAGCGCTTCTTGAACGCCTCGGCGTCGGCCTGGTGGCCGCCGGTGTAGTAGACGCGGGAGACCGAGTAGCTGCCAAGGGCGGTCTTGGCCGCGACCACGTCGTAGCCGGCGGTGCGCACCTGGGCGGCCACCCGGCGAGCCAGGCCGGTGACCCAGACGCCGTTGAGGACCTGCACGGTGACACCGCCGGCGGGGCGCAGGGTCGGCTCGGTGGTCCGCTTGGTGGTCGGCGGGGCGGTGGTCGTCGGGGCCCTGGTGGTGGTCGTGGGCGGGGCGGCCCTGGTGGGGGTTGGCGCGGCGCTGGTGTCCGGCTGCTGGGTGGCCGACCCCGGTGGGGCCGCGGCCGTCCGCCGGCCTCCGTCGGGCGCCGACATCCGGTCGACGATCGTGAACACGGCCAGAAACGCGACCAATACAAGTGCCGCCCGGGCCGTTGGACCGGGTTTCACGGGAACCCCCTCCTAGGAGCCTCCGCTCGGGTGTGGGCTGAGCCTATCCCGGGTGCGCTGGCGGTGCCGGGAGGCGCGCTGGCGCTGGAGGCGCTTGACCAGCATGGGGTCGTAGGCGATGGCCGCCGGGTCGTCGATCAGCTGGCTGAGGAGCTGATAGTAGGCGGTGGGGGCGACACCGAGCTCGCGCCGGATGGCCTCCTCCTTGGCGCCGGCGTGCCGCCAGAACCGGCGCTCGAAGGCCAGGACGCTCCGCTCCCGCTCCCCGAGGGGCCCGGGGGCGCCGGCGTCCTGCTCCCGTGCCGGCATCGACTTCGGGGGGTCTGCCGGGGGCAGCGCTCCCCGCAACTGTGCGTAGTTCTCCACGTGCGCTTCCCCGCAGTTCTCCGGAGGCAGGGACCGGGCTGCGTCCCAGGACCGGCGGTATCGGACACGCAAGATCTAGTGCTGGGCCGGACTGTAAGCGCTACATCTTGCGGGGGCAAGCCTGGCGGGAGATTGCGCGGCGGATGACCTCAGGATTTGGCGAATCCCGCAGAAGCACGCTACAGTCCGGCCCGTTTGGTCACGGAATGATCACCGGACGGACACGTTTCACCGTGAACGGCTTCTCCGACCCCCATCGGAGGAGAGGGCGCCCCCCACGACCCCATGCGCCCAACAGGTGTCCGGCCACTGGAGGCGGGTGGAAAGGAGGACGGGCTCTTGCCGCCGTTGGGCGCTCGACGGACCCCCCACCGTCGCTGGCCGCGCCACGCTGCCCGCAGCGTGCTGGTCGCGGCCTTCCTGTTGCCCCTGACGGTGCTGTCGACCGGACTGCTGACAGCGTCGGCGACCCCGGCCCCTTCCACCCGCCTCGAGGATCAGCTCGACCGGCAGAACCGCGAGGCGGATGCGCTGGTCGAGCAGTACAACCAGAGCAACGAGGCCCTGAAGAAGATCCGCCTGACCCTCAAGGGCCTCCGCGCCGAGGCCAGCGGGGCCGAGGACGACCTGCGCAAGCTCCAGGCGACCCTCGGCGCCAGGGCGTCCGCTGCCTACACCCAGGGTGCCGGCAGCGCCGTGGCCGCCGTGCTCGGCTCCGACGACCCGGCCGCCGCCATCGCCCGCGTCCAGGTGCTCGACCTGCTGGCCGCGCACGACGGCGACCTGATGGACCAGCTCGGGGTGGCCGGCCAGGCGTTCGACGAGCGCCGGCGCAACCTGGTCGCGGCCGAGAAGGCCCAGGCCGCCGAGGTCGAGCGCCTCGCGGCCAAGAAGGCCGAGGTCGAGCGGGCCGCCGACAAGACGCGGGCCCTGCTGGCCCGGATGCGGGCCGCCGACCGCCCCGCGGCCCCCAGCGCCCCGTCCAGCCCGGTCGCTCCCCCCCCGCCCTCGGGTGGCGGCGGTGGCGGTAGCGGCTCGGCCGCGGCGGCCGTCGCCTACGCCAGGGCCCAGGTCGGCAAGCCCTACTGCTACGGCGGGTCGGGACCGGGCTGCTTCGACTGCTCGGGGCTGACCCTGATGGCCTGGGCGCAGGCCGGGGTCTCGCTCCCCCACTCCAGCGCCTCCCAGTACAACGTCGGCCGGCGCATCTCGGCCAGCGAGCTCCAGCCGGGCGACCTGATCTTCTACTACAGCCCGATCTCGCACGTGTCCATCTACATCGGCGGCGGGCAGCGCATCTCGGCCACCCACACCGGCGACTACGTGCGCGTCCAGTCGCTGGGCAGCAGCATCGTCGGCTACGCCCGCCCCAACGGCTAGCCTGAGGTCCCCCATACGGAAGGCCCGCCGAGGTTGGCGGGCCTTCCGTATTGCGGCGTCTCAGGCCGGGATGGAGATGCCGACGCCGCCCTTGGTGTCGGGGCCGTAGCGCTCCTTCTCACGGGCCAGGTCGAGGGGGCCGATGCGCTCGCGGGCGGCCAGGGCGGTGTCGTCGAGCAGGGCGGCCGGGACCACCCAGGCGACCTCGAACTCGAGGCCGTCGGGGTCCTTGGCGTACAGGCTCTTGGTGGTGCCGTGGTCGGAGGCGCCGGCCAGGGAGCCGGCCTCGGACAGCCGGGCCGCCAGCCGCTCCAGCTCGGCCAGGGTGTCGACCTCCCAGGCCAGGTGGTAGAGGCCGACGGTGCGCCGCCCGGCCTCCGAGGGGCCGGCCCCGGCACCGATCTGGAACAGGCCCAGGTCGTGGTCGTTGGTCGAGCCGGGCGCCTGCACGAACGCCGCCCCGGGCAGGCGCATGACGGCCTCGAAGCCGAGCACGTCGCGGTAGAAGGCGACGCTGCGCTCCAGGTCACGGACGTACAGCACGGCGTGGTTGAGCCGGAAGATGGGCATGGTCCTCCCGTCGTCGCACCTGGCCGACACTCTACGTATCGTTGCCGCATGCCGCCGCAGCAGCGTGTCAGCGGGACCTCGGTCGGGATGTTCGCCATCGTGGTCCTCATCTGGCTGCTGTCGCTGGTGGTGGTCGCCCTGCCCGCCTACGGGGCGGCCGTCCTGGCCGGCTGGGAGCCGGTGACGGTGGTGGTCGTGGCCTGCGCCGCCTGGACGGCCAGCGCCGTCCTGGTCCAGATGCGGCCGGTGGAGGCCGGGCTGGCCCGGCTGCTGTACCGAAGCCTGCGCCGGCCCCGCCCGGCCGAGCTGGCCCGGATCGCTCCGGCCCTGGAGCGGGTCTGCCGCCGGGCCGGCACCGACCCCGGCCGCTACCTGCTCCGGGTCGAGGAGAAGCGGCAGGTCAACGCGTTCGCCCTCGGCGGCCACATGCTGGCCGTGACCAGGGTGGCGTGCGAGCTGCCCGACGACATGCTGGAGGCGGTGCTGGCCCACGAGGTCGGCCACCACCGCCAGCTGCACCCCCTGGCGATCATCCTCGGCTGGTGGTACCTGCTGCCGTTCGAGGCCGGCGAGCGGCTGCTGCGGGGCATCCGCCGGGTGGTCAGGTGGCTGGCCCAAATCTTTAGTCGGCTCAGCGACCGCACCGGCGGGGTGTCCGGGGGCCGGGCCGCCGACGGCGCCCTCGGCATGGCCGTGCTGCTGGTCGTCCTGGGTGTCCTGGTGCTGGCCGGGAGCGTCCTGGTGGTCGCCCTCGGCCTGCTCTGGCTGCCCCTGGCCCTGCTCGTCCGCCTGGCCAAGGTGCTGGCGGCGGCCCTGTCGCGGGCCGGCGAGCACGCCGCCGACCGGCACGCGGCCGAGCTCGGCTACGGCGCCGGCCTCGTCCAGGTGCTGCTCCTGTTCCTCCAGGCCGAGCAGTCCGCCCCCCGCCCCCGGGGCATGGCCTCCCTGCTCCGCTCCCACCCCTCGAGCCGGTCCCGCATCGACGCCATCAACCGGACGTTGCATCACCGAGTGTCAAAGATATATCGTTGACACTCGGAGGTGATGCATGATGCGACGACGTATCTACATGCACGGACATGGACACGGACCACACGGTGCCTGGCCCCCCGGCCCGCCGGGGCCGTGGGGGTTCGGTGGGCGCCGGCGGGGCCGGCGCGGCCGCGGCGACGTCCGGGCCGCCATCCTGGCCCTGCTGGCCGAGCGGCCGATGCACGGCTACGAGATGATCCAGGAGCTGGAGACGCGCACCGGCGGCGTCTGGCGGCCGAGCCCGGGGTCGGTCTATCCCACCCTGCAGCTGCTCGAGGACGAGGACCTGATCACCGGTGAGGAGGGCGAGGGCCGCCGCCGGTTCACGCTCACCGACGCCGGGCGGGCCGAGACCGAGCGCCAGGGCCAGCGGCCGCCGTGGGAGGAGGTCACCGCGGGCGTGGCCCCGGAGGCCTGGAGCCTCCGCGACGCCATCGCCCAGATCGCCCAGGCCGCCTGGAGCGTGGCCGCCGCCGGCAGCGAGGCCCAGCAGGCCAAGGCGCTGGAGATCCTGAAGGACTCCCGCCGCCGGCTCTACGCCATCCTGGCCGAGGGCGACCGGCCCGAGGATGACCAGGCCTAGCGCACGGTGACCGCGATGCCGCGGTGGTCGCTGGCCGTGCTGCTGGTGGCGGCGAAGTCGGTCGCCTCCAGGTCGGCCGAGAGCCAGATGTAGTCGATCCGCCGGTCCGGCCGGTCCGACGGCCAGGTGCGCTCGTCGGCCGGCCGGCCGCCGGCGGCCGTGAACGCGTCGGTCAGGCCGGCCGCCCGCAGCCGGGCGATCTCGGCCGAGCCGGGCTCGGCGTTGAGGTCGCCCATGAGCACGGTGGCCTCCCGGCCGGCCACGGCCTCCAGCAGCCGCGGGAGCTGGGCCAGCCGGACCCGGGCGCCGTCGGGGCCCTCGACGTGGTGGAGGTGGGTGACGACCACCCGGAGCCGCCGCCCGTCCCCGAGGTCGAGCTCGACCCCGAGGGCGTTGCGGCGCAGGGGGACGCCCTCGCGGGGCAGCCGCGTCACCTCGCCGGACAGGATCGGGTAGCGGCTCAGCACGGCGTTGCCCCAGATGGCGTCGGAGGCGCCCGCGAACCGCGCGTGCGGCATCCGCAGCCGTCGCTGCAGCCAGGCCAGCATGTCGGTGGAGCCGTTGACGTACCAGCCGCGGGAGACCTCCTGGAGCCCGACCACCTCGGCCCCGCTGGCCTCGATCGCCCTGGCCACGCCCTCCAGGTCGCTCCAGCCCCGCACGTCGAAGCCGAAGTGCAGGTTGTAGGACATCAGCCGTACCGGCCGGGCCGGTGGGGGGGCGGCCTCGACCGGGCCGGGGGCGGTCGCCCAGACGAACAGCGGGGCCGCCAGCAGCACCACCCCGGCCAGCACCGGCAGCGGGTCGCGCCGCGGGCCCCGGTCGCGTCCCGACCGCATCGCCCCGGCGGCGGCCAGCCCGACCAGGACGGCCGCCAGCGCCGGGAGCGGCCCGTTGCCGACCGGCAGGACCACGTCGTAGACGGCGTAGTAGCCGAAGACCAGCAGCACGAACAGCCCCATCCCGGCCGTCCAGGCGGCCGACACCGGCCCGAGGCCGGCCGACTTCGCAGAGCGCCGGACGATGACGACCAGCAGGACGGCGGTGGCCACCTGGCCGAGGATCCCGGCGGCGGCCGGGGCCTGGTTCCCGAGGGCGACGGCCACGGCCAGCCCGCCGACGGCCGTCCCGGCGACCGGCCAGCGGGTCTCCCGGGCGACGGCGGCGGCCGTCCCGGCGGCCAGGGCGGCCAGGTTGCCCACCATCACCAGCAGGAGCACCGCCTCCTGGGAGCGGCCGCCGAGCACCGCCTGCCAGCCGAGGTTCTGCCAGACCAGGGCGTGCAGGAACAGCGCCGGCCCGATCCCGGCCAGCGGCAGCACCCCGGCCAGGCCGGCGCGCCCGGCCGCCGCTCCCGGCTCGGGGCCGGGGTCGCCGAGAACGGCCAGGGCCCAGAGGGCGGCGCCGGCCAGGGCCACGGCCAGGGCGACCGTCCAGCCGTCGATCGACCAGGCGTAGTCCCAGCTGCCGAACAGGCCGGCCAGGGCGGTGTCGGCGGCCAGCCCGGCCAGCAGGGCCAGCCCGAGCCCGCGGCCGTCCCTGGCCAGCCAGAGGGGGACGAACCAGAGGAACAGCACCACCCCCACCGGGGCCAGCAGCCAGCGGGCGACCGCGTCGGGGACCAGCTGGAGGGCCAACCGGACCAGGGCGACCCCGGCCACGCTGACCACCAGGGCCCGCCGCCGGCCGAGCAGCCGGGCCGCCGGGGCGGCCAGGAGCCCCAGCCCGACCACCGCCAGGGCGAACAGGGCCAGGCTGGTCAGGGGCGCCCCCAGCCGGTCGCGGTAGACGCCGACCACGGTCGCCACCATCAGCCGCAGCAGCTGGAGCCCGGAGACCACGGTGAGGGCGGCCACGGCCAGCTCGGCCAGGGCCGAGGGCGCTCGCCCGCCCGGCCGCGGGCGCAACTGGGCAGGGATGGTCCTCACCGCTGTAGCGTCCCACATGGGACTACGGTCCTGTGACTACACAAAATGCGGCTATGACCCCGCCGCCCCCCCGGGATAGGGTTCGGCCGGATGTCGTCAAGTTGGGGGGAGCTCCGCATGCTCAGATCCGCACGCCGAGCCGGTGCCGTCGCCGGTCTGCTCGCGCTGGCCGTGGTCACCGCTCTCGGGGGGGCCGCCACGGCCGCCCCCAGCGGGTCCAAGAGCCCGTCGCAGGCCATGGCCGACGCCGCCAAGGGCTCCGGTGGCTCCGGCAGGCTCAAGGTCGTCGCCGAGGGGCTCGACAACCCGCGCGGGATCGGGTTCGGTCCCGACGGCGCCCTGTACGTGGCCGAGTCCGGGTCGGGCGGCGCCGGCCGGTGCGTGGCCGGCCCCGAGGGTGCCGACGTCTGCTTCGGCCGTAGCGGCGGCGTGACCAGGATCACCAAGCGGTCCCAGCAGCGGGTCCTCAGCGGCCTGCCCTCGGTCGCCGAGGAGGGCGGCGTGGCCGCCACCGGCCCGGTCGACCTCGGGTTCTCCGGCTGGACCGGCTACCTGCTGGTCGGCAACCCGGGCGGCGGCACCGAGAGCCGCGAGCAGTTCGGCCCGGCGGCCCGCCGCTTCGGCAAGCTGCTCAAGGTCGACCTGCGCGGCATCCGGTCGGTGGCCGACTTCCCGCGCTTCGAGGAGCTCAACAACCCCGACAAGGGCGCCGGCGTTCCCCCCGGCGAGCCCGGGGCGATCGACAGCAACCCCAACGGGCTGCTGGTCCGCAAGGGCGCCCAGTACGTGACCGACGCCGGCGGCAACGACCTGCTCAAGGTCGACCACAAGGGCCGCGTCAGCCTGGTCGCGGTGTTCCCGACCCAGGTTGTGCCGGCCCCGCCGGGCATCCCCGGCCTGCCCCCCGAGCTCGAGGCCCAGGCCGTGCCGACCACGGTCGTCAAGGGCCCGGACGGCGCCTTCTACGTCGGGCAGCTGACCGGCTTCCCGTTCCCGGTGGGCGGGGCCAGCGTGTTCCGGGTCGTTCCCGGCCACGACCCCGAGGTGTTCGCCGGCGGCTTCACCAACATCATCGACATCGCCTTCGACAAGCGCGGCCGCCTGTACGTGCTCGAGATCGCCACCGGGGGGCTGCTCAACACCCCACCGGACCAGCTCCCGGCCGGCCGGCTCGTCAGGGTCAACCGGGACGGCAGCCAGACCACGCTGGCCAGCGAGGGCCTGAACGCCCCGGGCGGGTTCGTGCTCGGGCACGGCGCCGCCTACATCACCAACAACAGCATCCTGTCGGACGCCGGGCAGGTCGTGAAGGTCGCCATCTAGCGACCCGCGAGGACCACGGGCCCGGGCGGCAGGACCGCCCGGGCCCGTCCCGTTCCATTCCGCCGCTGGCTAGGGCTGGCCGGCGTCGGACTCCTGCGCCTCCCGGACCTCCTCGGGGGTCAGGGGGTCGGTCGCCTCCTGGACCTCGACCACCGGCTCGCCCTCGACCTGGTCGGGGACCTGCGCCTCCTGCTCGGACATGGGGTGTCCTCCTTGATCGGGGGCGGCTGACTACCCCCGGGCAAGGAAGCCAATCACAGCACCGAGATGTGCACGTGGTCGTCGTGGCGCAGGGTGGGGTTGCAGTTGCAGGGGTCGGAGGGGTGGCGGTAGCCGTGCCAGCCCCGGCCCCGGGTCCAGATGCGGCCGTTGAAGATCACGTACTTCACGTTCAGGGCCCAGGCGTTCCCTGACGCCCAGGTGGCGATCCGCCACCCGAGGGAGCGGTTGGACCAGGTCATCACGTCGATCGCCCGGCCCCGGGGGTGGTCGCTGCCCGGCACCGAGCCGTACGGCCGCCAGCCCCCGATCGAGTGGACGTCGAAGGTCCGCACCACCAGCCCGTAGATGCGCTTGCCGTTGGGGGTGAGGTAGTTGTAGCTGGCCGTGTTGGGCCCGCCCAGGTGCCCGCCGTCGCTGTCGCTGGAGATCACCGTCGGCCGCGATGCCGCCGCCCGCTCCCTGGCCAGGCGGGCCGCCCGGGCCCGGCGGGCCCGCTCGATGGCGCGGCGGCGGGCTGCCTCCTCGGCCTTGATCTTGCGGATGAGCCGGCCCGAGCGGGCCCGCAGCGAGCCCTGGCGCGCCTGGAGCGAGCCGATCTTGCCCTCCAGCGCCTCCTGGGCGGCGGCCCGGGCGGCCCGGATCGCCTCCAGCTCGGCGGCCCGCTCGCGCATCCGCGCCTCCTCGGCGGCGGCCTGCTCCTCGGCGGCGGCGGCCCGGCGGCGGGCCGCGTCGGCGGCCACCTTGGCGTCGACCAGCGACTGGAGCTCGGTGTTGGCCGCCTTGGCCACGTTGTCGAGCAGCTTGGAGCGGTCGAGCAGGTCGGCGACGCTCTCGGCGTCGACGACCAGGGTCAGCATGGCCGAGGCGCCGCTGTTGACATAGGTCGCGTACGCCCGCCGGTCGATCACCGCCTGCTGGGCCTCGACCTCGAGCTTGGCCCGGGCGGCCTCCAGGGCCGCCTGCTTGCGCTTGACCTGGGCGGCCCGGAAGCGGCGCTGGGCCTCGGCCAGGGCGACCTGGGCCGCGGCCACGTCGCGGTCGGCCTGCTCCAGGGCGGCGGCCAGGTCGGCGGCGTCCGCCTTGGCGTTCTCGAGGACCTTGCGAATCCGGTCGAGCTTGCGCTGGACCTGGGAGAGCTCGGCCCGGTCCTGCTGGCCGGCGCTGGCCGGCGAGACCAGCAGCGGGGACAGGAGGGCGGCGACGAGCACGAGGACAATGGGTCGCCGCAGGGCGGCGGAGGTGCGGGCAGCCGACAACAAGGCGGCCTCCGTGGGGAAGGAGACGGAAGGCACGTCGAACGGCGGGGGACGCTACCGCAATGTCCGGCGAAGGTGTGGGACGTTGACGAAATTGCCCTGACCACCGAATCTGGCGGCGACTTGGACACCCTTGGCGTCGTCGAGGTCCTGGCCGTGCTGGCCGGGCTCGCTCTGGTGCTCATCGCCGCCGGCGACGCCGTCAGCACCCTGGTCACGACCCGGCGCCGGCGCGGCCGGCGCTGGCCGACCCCGATCTACTACCGCCTGACCTGGCGCGCCTGGCGGGCCGTCGGGCGGCGGGCCGAGCCGGCGCTGCGCGAGGGGTTCTTCGGCGTCTACGGCCCCCTGTCGCTGCTCGGCCTGCTGGTCATGTGGGTCGTGCTG